>CAZDAF010000010.1:0-26236 GCA_964503115.1 uncultured bacterium | reverse complement strand
AAAATCTCCGCGAAGTAAATTCGCTCAGAGGGCGTGTATCTCGGTTCCACAGCCATTTTTTCAACTCTCGTTCATTAAAAACTCATACAACAAGTAAAAATATTGCCGTTACCACTATATTTATCAACGCCAACGGAAGCATAACCTTCCAGCCCAGCCGCATCAGTTGATCGTACCTGAAGCGCGGCAGCGTCCACCGCACCCATACGAATAGCACCATGAAGAAAGCGGTCTTTGCGAAGAAAGCGGTGAGCGGCACAAGACTTACAATAAACGATTGCAAGTTGCCGCTTATACCTATGGTCGCCACCACTCCCGCAAGCCAGTTCATAACCGTTTTCATGCCGGGAAAGCTCCAACCACCGAAATACAAAGTCACGATAAGCATACTCGAGGTGACCAGAGCGATATATTCCGCGAAGTAGAACAGCATAAATTTCATGCTGCCGTACTCGACATGGTAGCCGGCGACAATTTCGCTTTCGCCTTCAGGCAAATCAAACGGTAATCGATTCGTCTCCGCATATACCGCCGTTATAAACACTACAAACCCCAGAATTTGCGGGATAACGTTCCAGCGCGGTACAATGCCGAAAATCAATTGCGTCTGATCGACCACTATCCGGTTGAGGTCCACGGAGCCGCTGAGCATCAAAACTCCGACGACCGACAACCCCATCGAAATTTCGTAGCTTATCATCTGCGCCGTGGATCGCAGGCCGCCCAGCATCGCATAGTTCGAGTTCGAGGCCCAGCCGGCCATCACTATACCGTAAACGCCCAAGCCGGCTATGGCCAAAATAAACAGCACTCCCACATCTACGGGAGCCACCATGAACGGCACCGGGATGTCTTTTATCATGGGCGGCAATTGCACCGACAGACCGGCCAAAGGCGCAGACGGCGCCAGCGGAATAACGGCGTAAGCCAACAGCGCGGTTACTATCATAATCATGGGAGCAAGCAAGTAGTAAAATTTGTTCGAATCAGCGGGGATGATGTCTTCCTTAAAGGCGAACTTGATCGCGTCGGCCACCGGGTACAGCAGACCTGCGGATTTAACGCCAAACAGCATTATCCGGTTGGGCCCACGGCGGTTTTGTATCCACCCCGCGCCTCGCCGCTCGAACCACACCAAAACGGGCACTACGCTCACCACCGCAACCATTATAACGGTAGCTTTTATCGCCACTATCAACGCAGCCCAGATGTTCACGACTTTTCTCCCGATTGCTCTTCCTGCGTCTCTTTTTCTTCTTCCTGCCGCCCAACGGTTTTGATCGCGCCTTGCGGGCCGATATTCTGAAGCGTCAATCCTTCATAAGCAGGGCAATTTTCGAGCATCTCCCGCGTGACCGCCCACGCGCTCGGATAGTCTACCACCGCTCCCATGCCATTCAACAGGTCCCGAAGCAATTCCCACCCGGGACGGGCCTCGCCACCGAGCGGCATTGTCGGTTGCAGCCGCTGCACGCGGCCGGCGTAATTTGTATAAGTGCCGTGGGTTTCCGCATAGGCTACGGAAGCGAGCGTCCAATCGGCCTTATGCGCCAACTCCGTATCCATACAATCGATAAGAACGCCCACCTCGACCTTTTCCAAGGCCCGGGCTATACGCGACCTGACGTCTTCGGGCATCTTATACCCCACGCTGAGAACCACAAGCGCTTTTATATCGCCCGAGTCGGCGTCGTCGAGAATGCCGTCGAGATCGCGGCCTTCTTCGCCCGGAGCCATCCCGATGTTTTGACAACCCTTCGAGTTGGGGTTTTTATCCTTGCGCACGAGCATGTTGTCTTCCATTTCGGATACATCGCCGTGAGCGCCCACGAAATCCAGATGAGGACTCTTTATATGATCTTGAATAAGTTTCTTCAAAAGCAGGTTTTCTTCGTTGGTCGAACGAGCGTTGCCGATACCTGCAACGCTCGAAGGACCGTGTTGGTCGACGACCTTTTTCAACGCTTCGGCGACCTGCTCGATGGCCGCCGCAGTACGGATTTTATCCCGATGATCGCCGCAAGACACAATCGACGCCCACAGGCGCTCGTCGCCGTTGAGCCATTTGTAATCGTAGCGTCCCGCATCGCAAATGAAGTAGCCGTTAACTTCGGTATTGGCCCGGGCGCGAATACGGTAAACCTGATATTGCAGATTATATACCTTCTTCCCGATGGAGTCAATGTAAATATTGCAACCGGTCGAACAATCCGGGCAGACGCTTTCGCATCGGTCAAGGTCCCATGCGCGCGCCTTGAACCGGAAATCGCGGCTCGTCAACGCGCCGACGGGGCAAAGATCGACGAGATTGCCGCTGTACGGGTTGTCGATTTGCTTGCCGGGATAAATATCCACATAAGTTTTAGCGCCGCGTTCGAAAAGTCCCAATTCGCCGGTACCCACAACGTCGCGCAGGAAGCGTATGCAGCGGCTGCAAAGCACGCACCGCTCCGCATCGTGGATAATGGTCGGACCAAGTATTTTATGTTTGGGTTTTTTCTCTTTATCGTCTTTATACCGGCTTTTGGAAAGACCATACAGATAAGCATAATCCTGAAGATCGCATTCGCCCGCCTGATCGCATATCGGGCAATCAAGCGGGTGATTGATGAGGATGAACTCGAGTATTCCGGCCCGCGCTTTCCTTACCTTCTCATTATTGGAATGAACGATCCACCCGTCCTTCGGCTGCGTCGAGCATGCGCTGAACAATTTCGGCGGCCCTCCCTCGATATCCACAAGGCACATACGGCAATTACCCTCGATCTCGAGAGCCGGATGATAGCAGAACCTCGGGATGAATATCCCCGCGCGATCCGCCGCCTGTATGATGGTCTCGCCTTCCTTGAAGGGTACTTCGATGCCGTTTAACGTGAAACTGGGCATTACATTACTTCCGTTATCAACTTTTCACCCGGCATTTTTTGTGCCTGGTGTGGTCTTCGAATTCACTACGGAACTTTTTAACAAAGGCCCGCACCGGGAATACTGCCGCATCGCCTAGGGGGCAGATGGTATTGCCGGCGATGTTGTCGGCTATATCGAGCAGCATGTCAATCTCATCCTCCTCGGCTTCACAATGCACCATGCGGGCTATAATCTTTTTCATCCACGCCACACCCTCCCTGCACGGCGTGCATTGCCCGCAAGACTCGTGCGCATAAAACCTTATAAGGTTATAAAGAGCGTCCACCATGCAAACGGTTTCGTCCATCACGATGACGCCGCCCGAGCCGAGCATACTGCCGATCTCGGCCAGGGAATCGAAATCCATATTAACCGATTCCGCCTCTTCGGCGGTGAGCACCGGGCAACTTGATCCGCCGGGTATAACGGCTTTCAGCTTTTTATCGTCTCGCATCATACCGCCGGCATGGTCGTAAATAATTTCCTTCAGAGGGGTGCCCATCGGCAACTCGTATATACCGGGTTTCTTCACGTGACCGCTGACTCCGAAAATCTTCGGTCCGGGACTTTTCTCGGGACCGATGCTTTTGAACCAGTCCGCACCCCGGTTGATTATATGCGGAACACAGGACAGTGTTTCGACATTGTTTATAATCGTCGGCTCGGCATGCAGCCCTCCACCCGGATTTGCAGGAAAGGGCGGCCTCAGCTTCGGATAGCCGCGCTTGCCCTCGATGGAGCTGAGAAGCGCCGTTTCCTCGCCGCACACATACGCCGCCCCGCCTCGCACAATCGCCACATCCAGATCGAAGTCCTTGCCCATGATATTCTTGCCGAGCATGCCCTTACCATAAGCTTCATCTACGGCTTTCCGGAGACACTTTGCGCCGTACGCGAGCTCGCCACGGATGTATATATAAGCCTTTTTGGCGCCGATGGCATAAGACGCGACAGACATTCCCTCGAGGATCATGTGCGGGTCGTGCTCGATAATCTGCCTATCCTTGAAAGTACCCGGTTCAGATTCGTCGGCGTTGCATGCCAGGTATCGCGGTCCGGGGTAATCGCTTGGTATAAAGCTCCATTTCATACCGGCGCTGAACCCTGCGCCGCCTCTGCCGCGCAGCCCGCAGGCTTTGACCGTATCGATAACCTCGGCCCGGCTCATTCCATCAAGCACCTTCTTGAGCGCTTCATAGCCCTTGCCGTCGTTGTAAGCATCAATGCCTACCGGCCCGGTGCTTGATATGTTTTTAGTAAGTACGGGCTCCACGGGCTTTTACTCCAGCGAATCGAGCAATTTATCCAGTTTCTCGATATTCATTTCCTCGTGATAATCCTCGTTCACCTGCACCACCGGCGACGTGCCGCAACTGCCGAGGCACTCGACTTTGACGAGAGTGAACTTACCGTCCTGCGTGGTTTCGCCGGCCTTTATGCCAAGCTTCTTCGAACAATGGTCGAACAATTCTTCGCTGCCGCGAAGTGCACACGGTAACGTCGAGCAGAATTGAAGAAGATACTTGCCCACCGACTCGGTGTGAAAGAAAGTATAAAAAGTCACCACGCCGTGCACGTAGGCAAGCGTCAATTCGAGCCGGTCGGCGATCATTTCCTCGACTTCGGGGCTGATACAGCCGTATTCACGCTGCGCCAGATGCAGAGTCATCATCAACGCACCCTGCTTATTCTCGCTGCGTTCCAATATAAGTTGGAATTCTTTTTCAGCTTCGCCGGAAAAATCCATAGCTATCTATCCAACTCTCCCGCAATAATATTTATCGAGCCAAGTATCCCGACGAGGTCGGGAATGATGTGACCCCTCACCATTTGCTCGAGGGCCTGGTAGTAAATGAAACACGGCGGCCTGATGCGCAGCCGGTAAGGACTGCGCTCGCCGTCACTTACCAGGTAATACCCCAATTCACCGTTTGCGGCCTCGACCGAAGCGTAAACCTCGCCCTTTGGAGGCCGGATACCTTGTACTATCTGCTCGAAGTGATGTATAACTCCCTCGATGGAACTGTAAACCTCTTCTTTGTCCGGCAGCACGTGTTTGAAATCATCGCTGATTATTCTACCGTCCGGTATATCCTTCAGCGCCTGCCGTATAATTCGCACGCTCTGGCGCATCTCTTCGAGCCTCACCCAATACCTCGCCCATATATCTCCGCCGTCGTGGGTAGGAATATCGAATTCATACCTGTCGTACGTCAGATACGGAAACGCTCTGCGTATGTCCCATTGCTTGCCGGTGGCGCGCAGATTCGGGCCGGTAAAACCGTACGAGACGGCGTCTTCCTGGCTGATGACTCCGATACCCACGGTACGGTCGAGGAATATGCGGTTTTTGTTTAGGAGCCCTTCGACGTCTTTCAGGGTAGATTCGGTCAAGTCGCAGAAGTCGAGCACCTTCTTTTCGAACCCATCGGGAAGATCCCGCGCGACGCCGCCCACCCTGCAGTAACTCACGGTCATGCGAGCGCCACAAACTTCCTCGAGTATATCGTAAGCTTTCTCCCTTGCATAAAACATATAAAGGAAAGGAGTAAATGCGCCGATGTCCACCACGTTTGCGCCCAGACAAACCAAATGATCCATAATGCGGCTCATTTCGCTTAATATCACGCGTATCACTTGAGCCCGCTCCGGAACCTCGATACCTATCAGTTTCTCGACGGCCATTACATAGCCGACATTATTCAGAAAACTCGATACGTAATTAAGCCGGTCAGTGTATGGAATGAACTGATGGTAAGTAATACATTCGGCGAGTTTTTCGACCCCTCTGTGCAGGTATCCGACGATCGGGTCCACGCGCATTATCGATTCGCCCTCCAACTCGACCACTATCTGCAAAACGCCATGGGTCGCCGGATGGCTCGGTCCGACATTTAATATCATTCGCCCTTCTTCGGGCCGTCCTTTGCTTAGATCGCTCATCTTTTACGTTTCCGGGGTTCTCTCCACAGGATTATAGCCACGGGTTGGAAAATCTTTCCGCAAGGGATGTCCCTCAAAATCTTCCCACAACATAATTCTTCTCAAATCCGGGTGCCCGTCGAACCGGATGCCGAACAGATCCCATACTTCCCGCTCGAGCCACTCGGCGCCTTTGAAAACCGCGGTAGCCGACGCCACCCGGGGGCCGGTCTCCCCCAACCGGCACTTTACCCTTACGCGGTGGTTTGATTTCGTCGAGCACAGCAGGTAGACGACCTCAAACCGTTCCCCCGTTTCCGGGTAGTTCATCCAATCGACGGCGGTAAGGTCGGTAAGCATATCAAAATCGCCTTCGAGATGATCGCGTAGAAAATTCAGCGACTCGATGATGGCGGAAGGTTGCACTTCGATAGTAAAAATCCCGTCGAGTGTCGGGGCGGCTTCGCTGGCCGCTTCACCCAAATGGGACTTCAACTCTTCAAGGCAATCGGCAACGACGTCTTTGTCTCTATTTTCGGTCAAGTACGGTTTCCTTGTCTACCTTTTCCTGGATTTTCATCACCGCCTGTAACAGCGCTTCAGGTCTCGGCGGGCAACCGGGGACGTATACATCCACCGGAATGATCCGGTCGATGCCCTGCAATACGGCGTATGAATCGAATGGCCCACCCGCGCTGGCGCAGGCGCCCATTGCGATAACCCACTTCGGCTCGCTCATCTGGTCGTATATGCGTTTAAGCACCGGGGTCATTTTGTGGTTGATGGTTCCCGCGACGATCATAAGATCGCATTGACGCGGGCTGAAACGTATGGCCTCGGCGCCGTAACGCGCCAAGTCAAACCGACTGGCCAAAGCGGCCATCAGCTCGATGCCGCAACACGCAGTCCCATAGGGTATCGGGTACAGAGACCACCGCCGTCCCCAGTTTACAACCTTGTCGAGCGTGGTGGTGATAAATCCCGGGCCGAATACGGTCTCTATTCCCACTCAAGAGCCCCCTTCTTCCATACGTAAGCCAACCCGACGGCAAGTATCCCGACGAACACCACCATCTCCCAGAAAATGAAAGCTCCCCATGATACGAGAGATTCGCGGTATATCACGGCCCATGGGACGAGAAACACCGTCTCGATATCGAATAAAATGAACAATAGCGCTATGATGTAAAATTTAATGCTGAAACGGCGTCGAGGGCTTGTTTGCGGGTCTACGCCGCACTCATAGGGACCAAGCTTTACCGGGCTGGGTCGTTTCGGGCCGAATAGATGAGAGATGGCCACAAACACAACGGCCATCGCAACTGCCAATAAAAACAATACGATAATAGCAAAATAATCCATTTACATACCCTTAATAACCACCTATCCCTCATCTTTTACCGGAATATCGTCGAATAACTACCTATTTAGGCTGATAAACTTTAGATATTTTAAACTTTTTTAACTCACTTGTCAATGGGATGCAAATTCTCTATTTTTCGAAGTATCGAAAAACAACGTTACCGATGTATACCGAAGCGACACAGACAGACAAGCAATTCCGTTCTCATATTGTGCTGAAAATTATTTAGCCGCCTACGACCTGCCGGCTTTCCCGACAGTATAAATATTGTCTCATCGAGCGTTTGTTGCTCCATTCGGGGATCGGGTATAACTTAAATTGTTATGGAGCATGGGAAAAAAGAAATTTCATCAAATCCAAAAAAGAAGAAGGGGAAATTCTTCACCGTTCCTGCGTAAATTTTCCTTTCCAAGGACGGTGAATGGTATCACGAAGGAGTAAAGATAACCCATCGTAGAATAGTCGAGCGGTTAAATCGCAGTCTTCGACGGGAGGGTGACGAGTATTTTGTAACCATCGGCTGGGAGCGAAGCAAGGTTATAGTCGAGGACGCTCCTTACTTGATAATGGGAGTCAGGGAAGAAGGGGATCATCTGGTACTCGAGCTGAGCGACGCTACGGAAGAGAAGCTCAACCCCGCAACTTTTACCGTTGGCCGAAACAACGTTCCATACGTTCTGGTAAAAAAAACAGAAGACCGGGCGCGGTTCACACGCCCGGCCTATTATCAACTCACCAATTATCTCGTAGAAGGATCAGACGGCGCTCCGGCTCTCAAAATCGGAAACCGCCTCTACGACCTGGATACCAAAGCTTACTGAACCTAATCCTTACCGGATAATTCCTTGCTCACAAATTCGGCCAACCACTTACGGTCGTCTTTCAATATTCTTGTAAAAGCGATACCGCCTCCATTGCGAATACCGTTATATTTACCGCGCCACACTACGCGGCCTTCCGCCACAAGCGGTAAATCGCGGTCCGGCAATTCCAGTTCCAGCTTAATCAAGCTGCCTACGCCCTCGTTACCCAACTCTCTTATGAAAAATCCGTTTTCCGAGATGTTTTCGCAAATGGACATTACCCATGAATGCTCTCCCCTGACGGTAGCACCGCACTTAATACGCACGCGCGGACAATTGCGCTGATCCTTAATTTCCCGGCTCATTTTTTCCTCACCTTTCGATATTGACTTGTAGTTGAGTATCGAAAGGTAATCATTTTAATCGCAATGGTTTCTCGATACTAAGACATCCATACATCTCATGACAAATAAAAAAGCGGCGGTTAAACCGCCGCTTAAATCACTCATTCATTCGGATATACGGTTCTGTCTCGATTCATTTCTTTCGCGAACTCTTGGTTTCCATGACGATTTTCGCGATTTTGTAAAGTTTGTCGATATCCGCCTGGGAACCCTCACGCACGATGTAGAGCAGTTCTTTTTGCTTGAGATCGTATTTTGGCGCCTTTTGTTCTTCCATGATCAAATCAGCGGGCTTTACGCCGAAATATTTGGCGATTTTGTCCAATGTAAGTAGGCTGGGTATGCGCTCCCCTCGTTCGAGAAGACCGATGTAGCTGTTGTGTAGCCCAAGTTTGTCGGCAAGCTCTTCTTGAGTCATTTTCCGCTCTTTGCGGAGGGTTTTCAGTCGCTTTCCAAACACTTCCAAAATTTCTTTCATTGTTTCCTTTCACCTCTCTTTCTTCAAATGTTGTATCTTAAAAAGGGCAATTCATCCTCTCCACGATCCGCCGAAAGTCCTCTTTTCATAATTTATACCCCAATGACTGCAATCATGCTATGATTACTATAAGATACAATGACTCTTTACCAAGATTCTATTATTGTACAATTATGAAAGAAAATTCTAGATTGTCAATACTGTAGAAGGGCATTTGAGGCAAAAAGATGATATTTTTTATGAAAAGTTCCTAAAAAATGCATCGGGCTGATTAAATGAGCGTTTAAACTTCTATTCTTCACCCGGAAACTATTCAATACTTCTCTTTGTACATTATATTAGCTCCATATATATGAAGGTCTCCACATTGCCTTTTGGGCCGGAAAGAACGCTCTGAGCTTTATCGACCACCTTGAAGCCCACCGATTCCGCAAAAAATATTATCCCATTTATGGCCTTTTTTCGTGTTTTCGGGTCACGAATCACTCCTTTTCCACGGCTTGCGTCGGCTCTTCCAACCTCGAATTGAGGTTTCACCAACGCGATAACCGTACCGATTCCAAAACTCTTCAGCACCGGTAGCACTAATTTGAGGGATATAAAAGAAACGTCAACCACCGCCATCTCGGGTTGCTCGTCGAACATATCAGGCGTAGCACGCCGCACATTTACACGCTCCAGAAGCACCACTCTGCGGTCAACTCGAAGCTTTTCGTCTATCAGCCCATGTCCCACATCCAGCGCATATACTTTGCGGGCACCGTGTTTGAGCAGGCAATCGGTAAATCCACCCGTGGACGCGCCGACATCCAGCACCACTTTGCCCTCGATATCCACCGCCATATCGCGTATGGCCCCTTCGAGCTTTCTGCCGCCACGGCTTACATACTTTAGGCTTCGGGGTTTTATTTTTATATGCACCCCGGGGGCCACGCGCGTGCCGGCCTTATCAATACATCTGCCGTCGACATATACTTCCCCTGCCATTACTGCGGCCTGGGCTCCGGCACGGCTGTCAAAAAACCCCCGCTGATGCAATAGCGCATCCAAACGCGGTTTATCGGTTGATTTTCCGCTCACTACGAAAAAATCACGTCCTGCGCAAAATCTGTGGACGAATTTCGCTGATGCCCATGAGCTCGAGAACCCCCTTGCGTATACCTTCCGAGTCCAGCCCGATAGAAGCATGCAAAGAAGAAGTTGAGCCATGTGAAATAAATCTGTCGGGTATACCGAGCAATTTCGTACGCACGTTCGTTAAGCCCTGTTCCGATAAGATTTCCAACACGGCCGTGCCGAATCCTCCCATAACGGTGTTTTCTTCGACTACCAGCACCCGGCCTGTGCGCTCCGCCCATTCGATTATCATTTTTCGATCCGGCGGCTTGACGAAACGGATATCCATCACTGCCACATTAAAGTCTTCACCTGCCAAATCTTCCGCGGCCTTAACCGCATTGTTTACGGTGACTCCGACCGCCATAATCACTGCATCACGGCCACTCCGAATTAACTTCGCCTTACCCACTTCGAGAGACCGTATCGGGGAAGTCACCTCAATCCCGAGCGACTTGCTACGCGGGTAGCGGATAGCGCTGGGGCCGTTTAGCTCGAGCGCGGTGGCCAGCAAACGCCGAAGTTCCTCCTCATTACTCGGCGCCATTACGGTTATGCCGGGAATGTGCCGCAGGTAGCTGAGGTCGAAGTTGCCGTGATGAGTCGGGCCGTCCGCGCCGACTACACCCGCCCTGTCCATGGCAAAAACCACCGGCAATTTCTGCAGGCAGATATCATGAATAATTTGATCGTAAGCACGCTGTAAAAACGTCGAATACACCGCCACTACGGGCCTCAAACCTTGTGCAGCCAGACCCGCCGCAAAAACCACCGCGTGTTGCTCGGCTATGCCGACATCATAACACCGGTCAGGAAAACGCTCGGCAAAACGATCCAGTCCGGTCCCATTAGGCATGGCCGCAGTTATCGCCAATATCCTCCGGTCGGACGAAGCCAACTCGATCAGTGCGTCACTGAACACTCGAGTGTAAGTGGGTTTTGCGTCATCTCGGGCGATTGTTTGGCCCGAACGACGATTAAAAGGCCCCACGCCGTGAAATTTCACCGGCTCTTTCTCCGCAGGTTCGTATCCCTTGCCTTTGGTCGTCCTGACATGCACGAGCACCGGCCCGTTTTTCATAGCCTTTACATTGCTGAATGTCTCGAGTAATTCATCCATGCGGTGCCCGTCTATAGGGCCTACATAAGTGAATCCGAACCCCTCGAAGAGATATCCCGGAGACAGGAAATTTTTAAAAGCGTCCTTGAATCGTTTCGCGAGGTGGAATGCGCCTTCGCCGATGCGCGGCAGACTTCGAATTCCGTCACGAACGGCCGCCTGAAAGCGATTGAAAGGCCCCGCCGTCATTTTACGTGACAAGAAACTCGAAAGCGCGCCGACGTTCGGATGAATACTCATTTCGTTATCATTGAGCACTACGATAAGGTTTCGACGCAAGTGACCGGCGTGATTGAACGCTTCATAAGCCATGCCGTCCGTCAAACCGCCGTCACCGATAATGGCGATCACTCTCCCTCGTCGCCCTTGATGCAAAAGCGCCTCGGCCATTCCGAGAGATGCGGAAATACTGGTGCCCGCGTGACCGGTTCCGAAAGTATCGTAAGGGCTTTCTTCGCGTTTCGGAAAGCCTGAAATGCCGTTTTCCTGTCGAAGGGTCGGGAAAGTCTCCCGACGACCGGTAAGAATCTTGTGGCTATAAGCCTGGTGGCCGACGTCCCAAATTATCAGGTCGCGGGGTGCATCGAATATGTAATGCAACGCCACCGTCAACTCGACCGTTCCGAAACTGGAGGCCAAATGCCCACCCGTGCGGCTGACGGTTCGAAGTATCTCATCGCGTATCTCGTCGGCCAAAATGGGTAAGTCCTCATGCGACAAACGCTTTATATCCTCGGGGGTGTCGATTTTCTCGATAAGCCTGGACATTATCTCCTTCCTCGGTTCCTCACGTTTTATTTATCTCGTTCTATTGTGTATCCGGCAATAGCCGCCAGCGGCTCCGCCGGGCCGGGCAGGTTGTCCAAAGCTGCAACGGCCTCTTCCACCAGGCTGCGAGCCCTAGCGCGTGCGCCTTCCAACCCGACCATAACGGGATATGTTCGTTTTCCACGGGCGGCGTCCGCCCCCGAGTCCTTTCCGGTGTCGGCGACCTTGACATCCAGAATGTCGTCAACCACCTGGAACGCGAGTCCGACCGCCCCAGCGTAACGCGTTAATTTATCGAGTAATTTATTATCCGCTCCCGCCGCTATCGCTCCCATCCGAACCGCTGCGCGAATAAGCGCACCCGTTTTCAACCGGTGCAAATCATCGAGCGCTCGAACGTCGGCAGGCCCCCGGTCATCGATATCGTACGCCTGTCCCGAAACCATCCCATCGACACCGGCGCCGGCGGCCAACTCCAATGACATTCTCATTGCAGCCTCCGCCCGCCCGGGAGCCGCAGTTCCCCACCGTGCCGGTAAAACCCATGCCTGGGTAAGTAGCGCGTCGCCGGCCAGGATCGCCATAGCCTCGCCGTACTTACGGTGACAAGCGGGCCGGCCACGGCGCAACGTCGCGTCGTCCATCGCCGGAAGGTCGTCATGCACCAACGAGTAAGCGTGCACAAACTCGACAGCGCACGCCACATCGAGCGCGCTTGCCCAATCGCCTCCACACGCTTCGCAAGCTGCAAGCGTCAATATCGGCCTGAAGCGCTTGCCCGCGCCCAACAAGCTGTATCGCATCGCCTCCCTCAAATCGGGATGTCCACCGCCCGAAGCAGGCAAAGCCACATCAAGCGCTTTCTCGATGAGATCGCGCCGTTCGGATAGATACTTTGAAAGGGAAAATGCGCTTTCGACACCTGGGGCGTCCGAGGTCATTCATCCCCCACTTCAGAAATGTCGGACGGTAACGGTCGGGTAATGAATTCTTCTCCGCGCTTCAAAAGCATTTCGACGCGGTTGCGAGACTTCTCGAGCACGTCCACGCAACGGCGATACAACTCCATGCCTTCCTCGAAAGCCTTTATGCTTTCTTCAAGGCTGAGGCTTCCATCTTCCAGACGCTCGACTATTTCTTCCAGCTTTTCAAGGCTTTTTTCGAAATTCAGAGCGCTTTTTTTTGATCGAGTGGAAGCCATTTTTCTTATACCTATTGTTTATGATAACGGATCGACTGTCAAGGTTCCTTGTTTTTAACCAGCGCCGTCAGAGTTCCTTTAGCAAGAGTCACCTTGACGTCTTCGCCTATCCGCACCTGTTCCGTGCTTTTGATTATTGTGCCGTCGTTGCGCCTTGCCACTGCATACCCCCGGCCGAGAACCGCCAATGGATTCAGCGCTCCCAACCTGGCGCCAATAGCACTCAAAGAAGCGCTCGCGTCTTCCATCCGTCGCCCGGCGGCGGTTTCAAGTCGCCGGAACGAATCTTCAGCCACGGTACGCCTGCGGTCGATACGCTCGATAAGCGGTGCTCGACGGAGCCTGGTGCCCAGCCACCCAATTCTTTCTGAGTGAAGATATATTTCCCCCGTTAACCGCCTTTCCATTCTCGCGGCGAGTTCATCGAGGCGAATAGCGCGCTCTTCCATAGTTTTGAGCGGATCGGGCAATGCTCTTCTCAACCCGACCAATCTCTCCGTTCCGTATCTCAACGCGCCGATTATCGAAGCTCTCATCGCATCGCGGAGAACATCGAGTTTTCCGAGTATATCCGACTGTTTCGGTGCCACCCTTTGTGCCGCCGCAGTAGGAGTGGCCGCGCGAAAGTCGGCAACAAAATCGCTTATCGAATAATCCGTCTCGTGTCCCACGGCGCTTATAACCGGCGTGCGACATGCGGCAATAGCTCGCACCGATATTTCTTCGTTGAAAGCCCACAAATCCTCGAGGCTGCCGCCGCCACGACCCACTACGATAACATCCAGCCTGCCCCACGGGTTGCCTTCATCGTCCAGCGCGCCAATCGCATTTGCGATTTGGTCCGCAGCGCCTTTTCCTTGAACGCGTACCGGATAAACAAGCACGTCCACCAGTCGAGACCTGGACATAATGGTGTTTAATATGTCCCTCAAGGCCGCGCCGGTGCCGCTGGTAATCACCCCCACCTTACGGGGAAACTCGGGTACGGGCTTTTTGCGGACCGCATCGAAAAGCCCCTCTTCGGCCAGACGTTCTTTCAACTCACGGAATGCAAGCTCGAGCGCGCCTACGCCAAGCGGCTCGATGCGATCCACCACCAACTGATACTCGCCACGGGGCTCGTAGACCGATACGCGCGCGTGCACAAGCAGCTTGCGGCCGTCTTCAGGATTAAACTTGGAGAACATCGCCTGATGGCGGAACATAATGCAACGCACCTGGGCCCCTTCGTCTTTCAGGGTGAAGTAGTTATGCCCGCTGGCCGGCACGCTGTGGTTGCTTACCTCCCCCTCGACCCAGACCGATCCGAATCGACCTTCGAGCAAGCCTTTCAGTTCGGCGGTAAGCTCCGAAACCGTCAGAGTCTTTCGACCCGCAATGTCCAACTGCATCTGATCCATGTCTTTATTATTGTAACGGATACGATCTCCGCTCGCACTGAAGCGCGGAATTTACCGGGAAGGATGAAAATATGATTGCATTTTGTTAGTATGTCTAATATCACTTTACCAATAGAAGAACAAAGGCATGTTTGAAAACAATGAAAATATAAATAGTTGGAAACTACTCTGCTCACACAGTTATATACCGGTTGGTTTCAAAAAAAATATTTATCTTTATTCGGTTCGAACTTACAGTAACATGATTTGTCCCCGATCGGACTACATCAACGACGGGACGCCGACATCAAAACGAAATGGATTATTCTTCCTCGCAAGCAGAAAGACAGTCTATATATTCATGCAGACAGTCGACGAGGCAATCTTTATCTCCCTCGCAATATTCCTTGCATTCACCGACTTCTTCAATGCACGATTTAACGCATTCCTGCTGTTCTTCCGTCATAAGCTGAATCAGACTTGGTTGTTCGCCTTGGTTTTGATCAGCCGTTTGCGTACCTCCGATACCTGTGAAAGGAAATATAACACAGAGGCAAATGATCCCGGCAGATATAAATGACTTAAACATGGCTTTCCCTCCTCTATCGCGCCAAAACGCGATTAATTTATACCACGTTAAAAACCTTAGCAACGGCACCTCTGTGCCAATGCCGCCGATCAACTCTGTTTAGCCGCTTGATAAACAGCGGCGAACTCACTAACAATTATTGTAGAAAAATTGTACTACAAAACAATAACCGTCGTCAAGCGCCGAATTTTGCGGGGTTCACACCGTCACTTTAAAACTGAGGTTACCGAGAACGAAGATAAAGACCACGCTTCTCCCGGTGTTCGACTCGTGAACATCGCCCGGCTACTTCGAGTTATCTCCGAAAGACTTTCGTTTTCTGCCTAAGGTATAACGAACCGCCTGCAAGTCTTCCCGTTCCCCGATTCTCAAAGCGTTTATCACCATAAGCGCCTGGTGCAGTATTCCCGAATGAGGCAGGTATCTCACAAAACCGTGATCGAGCACCCACCTCGCCAACCGCTTCGGCAACCAGGGTAGAATGTCGAAGAAAGTTTGAAAAGGTTTCAGCCGTTTTTGCCTGTCGGCAGCGCTACCTGGAAACATGAACGTATAAAGAAAACGATCATCGCCCGATTCGATCGCTGCCAGGTCTTCGTCAGTAATCAACCCCTCGTCTCGAGCGAAACGGCCTATTGTTGTTCCGGGATAATACACTAACCAAAAACTTGCTATCTTGTCGGGTGTAGTCTCGGAATAAAATGACGCAGCGTTCGACTGAGACTCCGGGCCTTCGCCCGGCAAATCCAGAAGATGCTCGACGCTGACGCGTATCCCTGCCGACCGGGCACTCTCGATAGCTCGTCGCGACGAATCCTTCCTGCCGGGGCGTTTCAGCGTTTTCTTCAAAATTTCGTCATCAATAGATTGCACCCCGATTTTCACCAGGGAACATCCCGCTTGTGCCAACAATTGCGCCCTGTGGTCATCGAAAAATACCGGGTGAGCATAACACTGGAACGAAACCCCCACCCTCTCGCGATACAACGGCGCAAACTCTTCCAACCAGCGTGTGTCTTGGGTGAAAATATCGTCCCAAAACTCAACGTGTCTGAAATTCCACTGCTCTTTTGCCCGTTCAAGTTCCCGGATAACGTTCGTCGGGCTCCTGCGCCTGACATGAGGCGCTCCCTTTCCATAGAGCTTATGATATATATGGTTACAGCAGTAGGTACATTCGTGCGGGCAGCCTCGGGAGCTTAATATTATGTAATTGTGACTCAGCACCGGCATTTGCTCGTATAAATCACTTTTCTTCGGAAAAGGCAAAGCATCAAGGTCTGTGATATACGGCCTGACGGGATTTCGAAAGATTTCACCGTTCTTCTTAACCCACGCGTTTGCGACGTCATGCTTGGCAAAGCCACCGCGCCCGGCGCTTTCCACCAGCTCGAGCAAAGCCTCTTCTCCCTCGCCGAGCACAATCGCATCAACCGCATCGCGGGCTAAGACACTCTCCGGCGTGGCAGTGGCATGAATGCCACCGAACACCGTCGGAACTCTTTTTACGATCCTTACCGCATTTGCAACCTCCAGCGCCCACCGGTAAGTACCGGTAACCACTGAAAAAGCAATGACATCCGGGTCCATATCCAATATGTAATTCGCTATTTCCCTTGGGTTTGAATCGAAAAACCGCGCCAGCACGGGGATGTCGCGGCCCCGGTTGCCGGCAAACCGCGCCGGATCGAAAACCAGCCGCGTCTCATGACCGTTTGCTTCCAGGAATGCCATCAACGCCTGCACTCCAACGGACTCCGAGCCGCGATATGGAAACACCACCCTCATCGCATTGGGAACCTACCACTGCCCGACAATGTCGTCAACTGATAAGTGGGTCTGCGATATATTTTGGTGGTTATTGTGGTGCAGGTTGGAAGCCCGCACCACAACCCCAATTACTTACGGAAACTACCAAAACCCACTTTTATGTCGCAGGCCCCATGGGGGGGATAATCATATCTCCCTAATATAAAATGGGAGAACGCCGGGGACGTCAGGCCAATCGGCCCACGAAGTTTTCTTGCCCCTCTGATAGTTTCGTGCCAAAAGTAGCTCAACAAAGCGCCCCCGGCCCGACTCGAACGGGCGGCCTACAGATTAGGAATCTGTTGCTCTATCCTACTGAGCTACGGGGGCGATTGAAGTGCAAAGTATAAAGAGTGAAGAAACTCCGCACTAAAGTAAATATTCTACCACACCGGTACAACATCAGCAATTTGATTGAGCGATTCTTTCGCTATGAATGAACTATTAACCATTTGACCCTGTCGTCTCATTCTTGGACAACAGCACTTTTTGCTTCCACTTGCCTCGTCTATACCATTCCAAGCACATTGCGCCTTCCACGAAAAGCGAGATAAACATTGCATGCCACACCCCGTGAAGTCCCAGTGTCGGCACGCTAGCAAGAGCCCAGGCCAGTGGCAGTTTGACCAGCCAGTTGCTGGCGATGCCGGCGATCATCCCGGGTGTCGTATCGCCCGCGCCGTTCATTGCGGCCGCGGCCACTCCGCCGGGGGACGAGATAAGGAAACCCAGGACCACCCAACGCATAAAGTCGGCCCCCGGTTTTATGGTTTCCGGGTTGGGGTCCATAATTGCAACCAGGGATGAAGCCAAGTAACAATAAAGCGCAGTAAGCAATAATTGGACAGCAAACCCGACCAGGATAAGTCTCCGGCTGACCCTCGATGCGCCATCGGGCGAACCGGCGCCCAGATATTGCCCCACCAGGACGGAGGCCGCTATATCTATTCCTCCGAATAGTATCCAGTTGACCGAATACCAGCGCATGGCAATACCGAAGCCGGCTACCGCGCCGGTACCGAACTCGGCGATAATCCGGAGGAGTAGAACGGTACTCATTGGTCGGGACGTGTGTGCCAGCGCAAAAGGCGCGCCGATCTTGATGATTTGCCAAAACTCGAAAAGATCGATAGTGACCTTTCCGGGGCGCGGTATTTTGACGGGGAAGCGACCCAGTGGGACTGTTAGTAGACACAGGACAATGGCAAGCCCGACCGCAGTAGCCGTTGCAACACCTGCGCCGAACACCCCCCAACCGAACACGCCTGGATAAATCGACATTCCCCCGATTTCCACCGCCTGACCCGGATGAAAAATGAATATCGGGTCCAGAACCGCGTTGCAAACTACTGCAATAGTGTTGAGCACCAGTGGAGTTAAGGTGTCGCCGGCGGCGGCGAAAGCGGCGAATGGAACGATGATCAGGCAGATACCTGTCATGTGAACGCCCATGATTTGCAGATAAATGACGGCGAGCCTTGTCACCTCGGGCTCGGCATGGAAAAAGCCGACAATCCACGGGGCAAGAAACCAGCAAAGGAGCAGGAGCAAAACTCCCATAACGATACTCAGTAGGAAAGAGTGCACCAGCGTGTGGGAGGCTTTTTGCGGATTTTCCGCGCCCATTGCCCGGGAGATGAGGGCGATGGCGCCTGCGTGCAGGAGAGCGGAGAGGCCGAAGATCACGAAAATCACGTTCCCCGTGAGTGCCACTGCGGCCACTTCTTCGGTACCGAGTTTGCCGATCCAGAAAATGTCCACCAGGCTCTGGATGGTCATAACCAAGGTGCTCAAGGCTTGCGGCCAGGCAATCCAGAAAACGTTGAAAAAGTCACTGCGATTATGGATATCGATAGCCATTGGTGGAGTTGTCAGTTCTAAGTGCGAAGTTGTCAGTGCGAAGTTGTTTCATCCTCTGAACTTCGCACTCAGCACTTAGAACTTCGCACTGACAGCCTCTCTTTCGAGGAAATGATACCTGTCGGCCAGGACGGAGTAGGCTTTTATAGCGTCCTCGATGTCTGGGTAGAGCATAATGTTCCTTTTAAGCAGGTTTACCAGTCCGGCATACCCATGTCGAATTGCCAACCGTGCCGAATTTGAGGTCATGAGCAGCGGTTTTTCCCATTTTTTTGAATATTCGGCCAGCAAATCGGTGTACTTTACCTCGTGCTCCTGTCGCTTTATTAAGATTTCGTCTTTCAGGTTGAAGAGGTCCACCTTGGAGTTGACCGCATCCACCATGTGGTAGAACCATCCCACACCGAGCAATATCACTCCGTCCACTTCGCCGCTCTCCATTAAAATGGGGATCAACTCGCGCGGCCCGCCGTAACCGAGCCCCGCCACCATATCTACAGGGTTATTAGGCGCCCACCAGGGTGGTAGATGGCGCCGTATCTGTTCGATGGTGCCGTCTGAGAATTTGACCAGATCAAGTCCGATTTTGGAAGCCGCGTCGGCGGCGATCACCCCGTATCCTCCGCCTCCGGTGATTATGCCGACCCTTCGGCCTTTTGGTAGTGGAGTGTTAATGAAGGTGGCTGCAGCGAATACCGCATCCTCGATTGTTTCCGCTCGAACGAGTCCCGCCTGTCGGCACGATGCTGTGAACACATCGTCCAAACCGGCCATCACTCCGGTATGAGAAGCTGCGGCGCTGCTTCCGGCGGCGGTTCTGCCGCTTTTTAACAGCACCACCGGTTTTTCAAGGGCGCATTTTTTGGCTGCATCGAGGAATTCCCTGCCGTTGTCCAGACCCTCGATGTAGAGCAATACAACTTTGGTTTCCGGATCTTGGCGGAAATATTCGAGGTAGTCGGCCCAGGCGAGGTCGGCGCAGTTTCCCGATGAGATCGCCTTCGAGCATCCGAACCCGAACTCCGCGAGGCATTCGGCAAGTACGGTGCAAACATTCCCGCTTTGGCTGGCTATTCCAATTCCGCCCGGGTCGGGCTTGAAAATCGGCATCCAGGGGTGCAGATTACGGGAGGGAACCGATATCCCCTGGCCGTTTGGACCAATAAGCACCATGCCCCCGGCGCGCGCCCTCTTTACCATCTCCTTTTGCAAGGTCGCCCCGTCGTCTCCTAACTCCGCAAAGCCGGCGGTGATGACTATGCCGGCCTTGATCCCTTTTTTTACACATTCCGAAATGGCTTCAGGTATGACGGCCGCAGGTATGGTGAAGATGGCAAGATCCACTTCGCCGGGGATGTCCGATACGGAGCGGTATGCTCGATGCTTCTGGATCAACTTCACGCCGCAGGCGTGATTAACCGGGTAAATCTTTCCCTTGTAGCCGCCGCCGACCAGATTCCCGAAGATGATTCCGCCCCATTTCCCGATGCTGTTTGATGCTCCGATAAACGCAATCGAACGTGGTGAAAATATCTTCTCCATTGACCGGATTCGGTCATCCAAAACATTTACCTCCATAAAAAAAATGAGAGGGCGTCCCGGAATATATCAAAGATGGGAGCAAATTCCTCAGGCCATAGTTTATCCAACATCAAGCAGGTGGGCAACCCGGCCACGCCGAAAGTCACGCCGGCTGAGATACGGTTCTACCCTTTTTCCTTGTTTTTTTTACCACAAAGGCACAAAGACACGAAGAAACACAAAGAATTATCATTCTTTTCTTTTGTTTCAAAGCTAAAAACTCGGAATCGACTTGGCTTGCCACCAAAGACTCAAAAAGGAAAAACAAAAAATCCCTTCCTTTGTGTCTTTGTGGTTAAATCTTTCCTATAAGCTTCACTCCTGCTGAGACTCAGTTGGCGGTTCCTTATCAGGCGAAGTAATCGTAGAATCCGTTGCATCGGGTGATGAAGTTTGTGTCGGGGCTTTTTCCTTTTTGCGGTGAGACCATGAGAACAATCGGCGAATAAGAGAGATAAACACAAGAGCCACCAGCGCCCAGACTATGATCTTGGCCACGAGCCACACACGCTGCCAGGGGATAGGCTTCCATCTCTTGCGGTAGCGGAAAGTAAGCTCAGGCGCTTCGTCCATGACCAGAAGTTTCGAGAAACGCTTGACCGTTCCGCGAAGCGGCACACTGAATTTCACCGGTAGCATGCCGCCACGCCTGGGGCGTGGCGTGGGCCTAGCGGGTGTAGTTACTGCCTGGCCAAGGTCCCGCAACTGATCTTCCACAACAACAGGGGCGTTTAGCGATATCTCGTCAGCTATCTCCATCTCCATTTGCTCCTGTCGCCTGAGAGCTCGCTTGGAATAGAGGAAGCCCTTGGTCTCTTTTTTCTTTCCTGCCACGGGAGCGCTCACCGGTGCTTCGGTTACAATCCTGGATTTATCCAGAGCTACAGGTTCAGTAACGGTTTCTTCCAGATCCCCTTCAAAATCCTTGTATTTGTACTTCGGCGGCAGGTATAACGAGAGCAGCATCTCAGAAGCGGGGATATCGGCCTTGGGAAAAGTGATCTTTAGCTTACCTCTTTTCTTTATTTCATCGATAGGCGAATAGTAGATTAGTTCCACGGTAAAGCTCACCTTTTTATCTCCCGAACCGGATTTTTTAAGAGGGATCAATGTTTGGCCCTTGTTGTTTTTCGATGGTTTTACCGGCTCGTCGTCCAGGTACGCGCTCCATATTTTGGCATTTTTCGGCAGGTCGATCTTCAAATATTGCTTTTTATTGTTCCGAATTTCATAAATCATCCGCGTTACGGACTTCCCGTCCTTTGTGAATAATGTAACCAGGTTGACGGTGTCGATGGCGGCGGTGAGTACTTCCACCTCCTCGTGCCGGGTCACAGAAAGCGATCCGGCATAAGGATGGCGGCCGAACCGGAACGAGTAGAGTATCGGGTAGCGCGCGCGCCGGCGCAGCGGTAAAGGCAACTCCGTCGCGTCAATAGGCACAAGGCCATCGAGTGTATCTATGGCGACTTCGAGGCTGGATCGGGTCTCGACCGCCACGAATCCCGACTCCCGTTCGGCGTCAATTGTTTTCGGCTCGGGGATGACCACCGCACCCGAAGCCGACTCCCTTTTGGACTCGAACTCCACTCGCAACACATAAGACCCTTTAACTTCGTAGTTAACGCTCACGTTGAGCTTGCCGTCATCCACTTTCCAGCCCGAGGTGCCTTGACCGAAGACGTTGACAACATCATAGCCGTCGGGCACGGCCACCGAGAATCGAGAAAGCGGCGAGTGTTTGATGTCGTAGTTGAAGTACGCATTTACGCTCGTGACCTCGTCTGCGATTGAAACAAGCAGCTCCATCGACGAGTAAAGTTTGGTTGGAATCTTCTCGGCTGCCGCGGCCAAAGCTTCGGGCACTGGAACAGCGTAGCTCACGTTAAGGTTCTGAGTCGCTCCCGCTATCGCCCGAATATTCCACGCCTCCTTGCTCTTGCCGGCGTTTGTTATTACGGCGCCGATGATGCCGATATCGGACAGTTCGGAAGGGGCGACAAGGGTTATCGTGGCCCCCGGTACCGATGCCACCGGCACCTGGAATGAGTTAGGTCCAGGATTCTGTGATGCGGTCACCGTGTACGACACATGAAGGCGATGAGCGGACTTGCCCAACAGCAAGGTCGAAATCGATCCGCCGTAATTGCTGACGAGAGCGGGCTTGCCGTCAAGCAGCACCTTGTAGATGCCGCTCGTTGTTCGACCGAGCGGGACAGTTATCCACTTCTTGTCCACGAGAACGTCCAGCGCATAGTCCGCTTCAACCTTTGCGAATCCCTTCCCGATGACGACATCGAAGGAGGCTGAACTGAACGAGTACTCGACCGGCGGCGTGGGCGGTGGTTCGGGCTCGGGTTCAGGTTCTTTCGGCAGGGGTTTCAAAAGTTCCTTCAGTATCTTTTCGAAGTCGCGCCATTTCATTATCACCTGGCCGTCGTCAAGTTTGGGTAAGCTTCTCTCCTGCGCCCATCCGGGCAGGTATGAAGCCACCGCTAATAACAACGCTATCAGAATAACCCGCTTCATTGCCCGATCTCCTCTTCTGTCTTTTTACGACCTCTTCGCAATCTGACCAAAATCCGATATACCACCAGAGTAATCAATAAAAAAGTCACCAAAGTCACAATCCACCTGGTTTCAGTAGTCAGCTTCAGTACTTTCCTGTAAGTAAGACCTACGGAGTTGGATTCTTTTTCCTTGAGGATGGTCTTGTGGAAATTAAGAGGAACCCCGTCCTGTGGCACGGTGAACCGGACGGGTAAAGCCGCCCGGATTATTGATTTTTGATCGAGTTGAACGTTGCCGCCTACTTGGTATCCATTCCAGTCCCGCCGCCCGGATTCACCCTGCAAGTGCAGGGTGGAGGTGTCGGCCTGTTCATTTATTTTGAGTACGCTTGTAAGGCTCACCGACTTTCTCTTCGACTCCTCCAGGGTGGTTTCGTCTACCTTGTACTTGTAATCCTTTGGGAGGTACATCACCCATTCCATCTCGTTTGTCATAATGTCCGTTTCGGGCGCCGTAAGATTTAGTTTTCCATAAAATTTGGATAATTCCGGTAGTTGCACCAGGTATGTAATCTCGATGGTGAACGATTTTGCCTGACCTGAAGCGCCTGTTGACTTCTCGAGAGGAATAAGGATTCGGCCCTTCTTGTCGCCGGCCGGCTGCACGGGCATGTTGCCCCGGAAGGTGTTGAAAACTCTTGCGCCTTTGGGCAGCGAAATGCGGATAAACTGCTCGCGGTTGTTGCGGACTGTGTAGACGGCCCTGGTGATAAGCACTCCCTCACTGGTGAGGAAGCTGTGCAGGGTTGCGCTGTCCACGGTGCAGGTGAGTATCTCGACCTCCTTATGCTTGGTGACCTGAAGTTTAAGTTCCCATGGATGGCCGATGTACTTGAAGGCGAAGATCAACGGAACGGGGGAACGGCCTGCTATCCCGGACGGTAATTTGGATACATCCATGGAAGCCAGGTTGTTTAGACTATTTATCTCCACCTCGATGTTGGTTCTGGCGGCGACGCCCAGGTACCCTATATCGCGGCCGGTGTCGAGAACTTCGAGTTCGGGCACGAACGCTTCGGCGGTGGCGTCGGGGAGGCTCTTCTCGTAATCGATGTATAAGTCATAGCTGCCCTTGGCCTCGTAGTTGAGGTTTACGGTTACGACCTGTCTTTTGTTGTTTTTTCTCACCTTCCAGTCCACCACGCCCCGACCGGACACGTCCACAACGGCCACCTCGAGCGGCAGAGCCAATCGAAATTTCGTCACACCACGATGCAGAATTTCGTAGCGAACCAGCGATTTGACGCGGCAAAGCCGCTCCCCGAGACTCACCAAAGATTCGACGACCGCGTTAAGCCGCAGTTCCGCTTCCTCCGCATCGACCTTACGGCCCCAACTGATGGTTACCCGATCGGTGGATTGCAGAACCGCCGTAAGTATCGAGGCATTTTCCTTGTTGTCTACGCGGTTCAGACTGGCGGGATTGGCGGTTATCGTAAGCCCCGGTTCGGGGATAGAGAAGATCAAATTGGTCACGGGCGTTTTGGGAAGTGGAAAGGCGATCGAACTGGGGCCCAGCCGGTTTTGCGGCTTGACGAAGAAGCGGCCCGTTACAATATGCGGCCCCGGGCTATGAAGCACTATCTTATGCCACCCGTCCCGGGTTATCACCAGCACCGGTCCACGGTCCAGCTTGATGTCCTCAACCGCCAGGTCCGCCGGAAGTATCGGAACTACCAGCCATTCCTTTTTTTCGAGGACAGTGAACTTGATCGTCAGATCGAACCCTGCCGCGCCGGAGGCCATTTCTCCTTCGTAATTCGCAGAGGTAATTGCGTAAGGCATGGGCGGTAGAGGTTCCTCCTCTTCAGGCTCGGGCGGAGGTTCCGGAAGCTGAAGTTTCTCGAGGATTTTCTTGAAGTCGCTCCAGGGAATTTCAAGAAAGGATCCCTCCAGATTCGGCAATTCGGCCGGTTTGGCCATAACCGAGTAAGGAAACAAAATAATCAAGACCAACAATACCTTGATACAGTGTGCTTTCATCGAAACCTCCATGCTCCAAAGCGATAGTTAATCCTTAGAAACCCAACCGACCAAATGTGTTCAAAATATTTGCAAAGCTAGGATTTGATGATCCACCATATCTGCGAAAAAATCATCCGGCTGCTCACCTACCTTACTACCCGGTTGAAATGTTTTGTCACGCGCCAAAGAAAAAGCACGTTATACAACGTCTTGTGATTTTTTTGAGAAGGTTATTAAAGTGTTTAATCGACCGATATTAAAATAATCGGAATTTGTTAGCTGATAGTTATTTTTTCGCCGACCTTGATGTCCTTGATGCTATCCGGGAAAGCTTTACGAAACGCCTCGATGCTCGCGTCGCAACTATCGTGCGCCGAAAGTCCCACGATTTGGGGATTCGTTTCTTTCAAGTAGTTTATATTTTCCCGAACTTCTTCCAGTGTAATCGGGCTCCAGGGCGGTTTGCCCGTTCCCACATATTTGTGAATCGGTATTTTACCCCGCCCGCCGGTTACCGGATAATGCAAACCTCCAATAACACCGTAAATAGGTTCATCAAACAAAGCTTTAGTGCGATCTATTATTTTGGGTAAAGTTTGATGGCCGCATCCCACGAGAACGACAATCCCTTTTCCTTCGACATTGACCGCCAGCGACTGTTCCAAAGTCCGGCCCATAAAGAACAACTCGTTTGGAATCGTCCCGATGGTGGCTACTCCTTTCGCTATAACCGTCGGTTTCTCCGTCCAAGTCGGATTAAGCCCCGGATATGTCATCGGGATCGGGGTATAAACCTTTTTCTTTCCCAAGTCGATTTGATGATTTGTCAGGGAAAAAGTCTTATTCCTCATCCATTTCATTCCACCCACGTGATCGAGGTGGTTATGGGAAATTACTATAATGTCGAAATCGTTCGTACCGATGTTCAATCGATTCATATTGTGCAAGAGAGGCGACGGGTGGGTGTTTTCGATGTTCATACCGACATCAAACAAAATGGTATTATTATCGGTTTTGATGAGATAGGAGACTCCCGGCTCTCCCTTCAAGTCCTCCCCGGCGGTATACCAGTCGATAAGGGGCAGTATTTCGAGGGATTTGGTCGATCCGATATCTTTTATCTTCTCGATGTGAGTTTTATTCCATAACTCCTCCACCTTATTTTTTCCACTTTTGAAGCGGATTGTCAGGATTATAAAAACGGCAACGATAAAAGCGAAAAAAACAAGAACTGCAATAATTGCCTGAATCATTATTGAACCTCCTTTGTGTATTGAAAACTAAAGCCGACCCCCTTTATTAATTTATCACACCTCCTTTCTCCAAACAAGCTGCTTTTCTTTTTTATCCCTGATTCCCGGTTAATGTAAGTGAAAAAGCACCAACTGGGTGTAATACTTA
>CAZDAF010000009.1:0-26922 GCA_964503115.1 uncultured bacterium | reverse complement strand
AAATCGTAGGGGATTCGGGAAAGGTTTATGCTTTGGATATACATCCACTCGCCATCGAGCAAGTTCAGAACAGTGCTTCCAAGAAAGGTCTGAAAAATATAGAAACCATTTGTTCCGATTGCGAGACAAAGCTGCCGGACAATAGCGTCGATGCGGTTTTGTTATACGACACCTTTCATGATTTAAGTGACTCGAACAAGATTTTAAAAGAGTTGCATCGTGTGTTGAAACCGGACGGTATTATGTCTTTCAGCGATCACCACATGAAAGAAAATGATATACTGTCCAAGGTCACGGATAAAGGATTTTTCAGGTTATCGGATAAAGGTAAATGGACATATAGTTTCCTGAGAAGTTAATAAAATTCAGGTTAAAGGCTGTTATGCAACCTCAAAATGACGGTATAACAGAAAAGGTAATTTGAAATGAACAGACACGGATTCCTGATTCGAACTTTGAGTGTTATCCTGTTAGTGGTTTCTTTCCATATATTGGGAATGCAACTATTGCTTTTCTTTGTGGTTAGTCCGCCGCTCAATGAGATTCCGACTATCCTCACCACCCCATTGCCGCTGGCAACAACTCTTGTAGGTACTTATATTGTAATTTTTATTTTTTATTCCCGCCCTGTTTTTCTTTTTCTGAGGGCCGAGAAAAAAGGTGAAAAACCGAGTGAAAGCCAGGTGCAATCCGCTCAGGATCGGTGCATTAACCTCGCCTATTTCTTGGCCGCTCTTTCTTTTCCGGCATACATCATAGGAGGGACCGGGGGGGCTTGGGTGGTCGGTCGGGAACTTGGTTGGCCTTCAGGTGTAGTTTATTATGGATTATTAGGGGGCATTATCGCCGGGCTCCTGACAATTCCCATGGCCATTTATGCCGCCGGCTGGGCAGTGAAACCGGTTCTCGAGCGGACCATGACCGTAATTCCCGGTCTCGATACGGCAAGGACGGCGGGTTTAAAATTATCACTGCGAAAAAAGTTCATAATGATTGTGATGGTCATGGTGGTGGGTATTACCGGTTACGCCGTAATTCTGGGTTACGGTCAGGCCGACGCAGTGCTCAAGAATATGGAGGAAATGGAACAGCTCCTGCCTACCTCGATTGCCGCAGAGCTTATTGGCGAGGTTGAACGTGCCGGCGATCCCGGTGTCAGGTCATCCCGACACTTCAAGTCGCGAATGGGCAGCCTCAAAACTTTTTTCATCTCTTTTATGATAGTTATTTCAGCGCTTGCTTTTTTTGTCAGCTATGTCGCCGCCGGAGAAACAACAAGACCGGTCGAGGCCCTCCGGACCATTGCCGAGCGGGTGGGGCAGGGGCATTATGACGAGCCGGCCCGGATTATCAGTAATGACGAGTTTGCAGAATTGGGAGGAACTTTCAACCGGATGATGGAAACGATTAACAAGCAGATGAAGACCATGGAGTCGGTTGTGAAAAGCCTTCGGGGAGGAGTCCGGCGGATCGACGAAACGACGAACACGATTCTCGCAGTGAGCGCCGAACAGTCTTCCGGCTCCACCGAACAGGCTGTGGCGGCAGAGGAGGCATCTTCCATTGCCGAGGAAATCGTGGCCGCCGCCCGGCAGATAGCGGACGGAGCAAAGATGGTGGAAGAAGTTGCAGCTTCCACTCTTTCCGCCTGTCGGGACGGTGAAGAAAAGCTGGATCAAGCCCAAGGCGGATTTCGGGGCATCGCGCAGCAGGTGGAAGCTATAGGAGGCGCCATGAAAGAACTGGAGGACAAATTCCGGGAAACTTATAAGATCATGGAATTGATAGAGGGTATCGCCGATCAGACGAAGATTTTGTCGCTTAACGCCGGTCTGGAAGCTGTCGGAGCCGGAATCGCGGGTCAGAGGTTTATGGTGGTGGCACAGGCCACACAGAGGTTGGCAGTAAAATCTTCGGAAGCGGCTAAAGATATAAGAAATCTGGTCGAAACCATACAGGAAAGCACCATGGAAGCAACGAAGGTGTCGGAGAAGGGGAAAGAAAAGGTTATCGCAGGAGGCCGGGCCATCGGGGAGGTGACGGAAGCGTTAAAGAATATTTACTCCTTTGCCGATTCCACATCATCAACGGTCAGCGAAATTACACTATCCACTCAGCAGCAGACCACCGCATCCGAACAACTCGCAAGAGCCGTCACAGAAGTTCTCGAGATAGCCAGGAAAGTCGAGGAGGGCGCCAAAGGGATCGAAACCTCCATAGCAGACCTCCGAAACTTCGCAGAGTCGCTGCGCGCGTCAGCTAAAGTTGACGAAGGCGAAGCCGCTTATACTGCATAATTTGCTGAAAATGTCTCCCGCCGAACTAAAATTCCAAACTGATCTTCCAGAACCAGTAGGCATAAAACACAAATAGGCCGAGGTAGACTACGGAAGCTATGATCAAATAAGATGTAAGAGATTTTTGCTCTTTTTTTAAGGCGTCTTTTGGGGAAAATCTGCTGAAACAATACCCCAGGCCGGCCGACATGAACCAGAGAATTGACAAATAAAAAATAATCCCAGATTGTGTCTTGTTTTACAAGAGGAATTGAATGCTCATAAGAGTCGGTTCGGGCCTTTTTTTCGGTGTCGGCACCCCTCTGAAATTATGCGGGTTGACTTAAGCAATAATTATTGTATAATACGTGGTGTTGTCAGCCGGATGACATCCCGGTTGTGGCTAATAGCTGGAGAAAGGAAGACGAGAGGTAAGGAGATGAACATTTTCATAGGTAATTTGAGTTATGCCTCGGATGAGGACGCCGTTCGTTCACTATTCGAATCGCACGGCGAGATTGCGTCCGTAAAGATTATCACAGATCGGAATACGGGGCGTTCTCGAGGTTTCGGTTTTGTCGAAATGCCGAACGATGAAGAGGCGAAAGCCGCAATCGCGGAGTTGGACGGCAAAGAGCTTGACGGGCGTGCACTCAAAGTAAACGAGGCTCGTCCCAAGACGGATCGCCCTCCCAGAGAACGTCGCTGGTAATCCAGCCGTTGTAGGTCATAGACCTGTCCCTCGCAAATATTCGGTTTCCACTGATTGTGTGAGGTAAGTGGTTCCCTCCCCGGGTTTCGAATCTTCGATTTGAAATCGAAGGGAGTGGTTTGTCCATGAGTACTGTTATTTTCCGAAGCCTTCCCTGGTTCGGAGCTTCACCTCGCCGACATTTATCCTGACCCCTTCTTCCTGTAGGAACCGGCGAATAATTTTCTCGATCTTGATTCGGTCGAGGTCGGAGTATTGATCCTGCACCATAGCGGTAAAAGCGTCGAGGCGCGCTATCATGTCCTGGAGTTGGGAGGCGGTTTCAGTCATCCTCTCGAAAATTTTACTTATTTCTTTCTTTTTATCTTCCGGCAGATCTCGTAATTTCCGGGCCATGTCTTCGAGGTCGGTTAACAGTCGGTTTGCTCGCCTGAGCACGGGAGTGGCTTCCCTGACGAGCCGGCGTATGTCTGCAAGGGTGGGCCTTAAATCCCACCGCAACTGGTGCGTGATTATCTCGAGGTCCTCGGTTATATTGTCGGCGCGACGCAACATACGCCGCAACGTATTGATGTCCTCGGAACTCATCTTCGAGGTCAGCTCGCTCAACAGCTCTGCGGCCTGCATCAGGGCTTCGGTGGCTTTTTGTATTCCATCGCGATTTTTCTCCAATATTTCCGCCACGTCCCCGAACACTCCCATTCCCTGGCTGATCATCTGATCGAATCTCGGCGGATCCGTTCCTCTGACGACCTGAAACGGCTGTATCTCGGGGGAAGGCGCAGTGCCGGGAGTTATCTCGATATACCTTTCGCCGATTATCCCCGCCTGGTTGATGAAAAACTTCGAATCGGCGCGCACTCTGTGCCTGACGGTGCGGGAGATGTTCAACTTGAGCTTCAAAGATACGTCTTTATCGCTTGGGGCGGTTTTAGGCGGCGGCAAAAACTCGATGTGAGTTACCTTACCTACCTTGATGCCGCTCAACCTGACAGGCGTACCCAACTCGACGCCGCCGGCGAAGTTGTATTCGACGTAAACGTTGTAAGTGCGACCTATCGGCGTATAATCTCCCAGCAGCCATAAAAATACGCCCCCAAGCGCCAACGCCGCGAAAACGAGTGCCCCCACCTTAATCTCGGTCGAATATTCTTTCAGCATGGTTACTCCATTTTAGCTCGAAGACAAAAAAAATCAATGAAAACTCACATAATTTGTTTATTTGTTAACCTACCATTTTGGCGGAGCCGGTTAAAAGGAAGTCGAGTATAATAATTGTGAGAATCGAGTAAACCACCGCCTTTGTAGTAGCCATCCCCACCCCTTGCGCTCCGCCTTGTGCCTTAAAACCGTAATAGCAACTTATTATCGGAACTGCCATACCGAAGAAAAAGGCTTTCTTAAGAACGACAAATAAATCGCCCGGATCGGTGAAACGCTTCACCATGTCGATGAAGCTTAAAAAGTTGTGCAGATCCATACAAAACAGATAGCAGAATAACAAGCTGATGGCCAGCCCCATGATCGCCAGCACTTCCATCATGACAATCCCCGCTGCGAATCTCGGCACCACGAGGTAATGTACCGGGTTTGTGCGAAGTAGCTTGAGCGCATCCACCTGTTCGGTGATCTGCATACTTCCCACTTCCGCCGCTATACCCGCCCCGACGCGGCTGGCGAACATCGCGCCGACCACTGCGGTCGCCGCCTCGCGGAACATGAATATCCCCGCGAAACCCGGAGACCACTCCGCCGTATGGATGAGCCGCATCAACTGGTACCGCAATTCCATCATTACCACGGCGCCGACAAACGCCAGCACTATCAATATCAACGGGGTGGTATCCACGCCGATTACCTTCATTTGTTTCAATGTTTCCCTCACACGGTACGGCGGCTTGAAAAAATAAAACACCGTTTGCCACAAGAGCGTAACGATTCCTCCGGCAGTATGAAGAGCGCCGAGAACCCCTTTCCCCAATGCGAGCAAAAACCCCATATGAAATTTCAAATCCGCACTCACAGGTACAACATCCTTCCCACGTCGGCGAAGTGGTGAATTATTCTCAGTATCGAGGAGAGAAGATAACTTACCGCTGCCAGCGATATCGCCGTGATGACCAGTGAATTCCGCACTTCTTCCCCCACGCCGAAAGCTCCACCTTCGGCGGACATGCCCTTATGGCACGCTATCGTCGCTATCACAATCCCGAAGAAAAACCCCTTGACCAGTGCGTAGATAAATGCTACGGAGTCGACCAGAGCTACCATTTTCGTCCAATAGATATATATATTCGTCTCGAGCATGATTACGCCGACAAGCATCCCACCACCCAGTGCCACTATCACCCCGAGTATCGTAAGAAGAAATACCATCACCACCACCGCAAGAAAACGTGGAACCACAAGATACGTCATCGGATCCAGGCCGAGGCACCTCACCGCATCCACCTGTTCGGTAACTTTCATCGTTCCGAGTTCCGCCACTATATAGGCGCCGATCCTGCCCGCTATCATCGCTGCGATCAACATCGGCCCGACCTCGCGCATTATCCCCGAGCTGGTCACTCCGCCCAGTAGCACCTGCGCGCCGAGCATTTCCAACGGGTAGCTGAACTGGATGGCGATTATCGCCCCGACGAAACCTCCCGCCAGGAAAATTACCATAAGGCTTTGCACTCCGACCCGGTAGCTTTGATGTATGAATTCCCTCCACTCGAATGGCCCCCTCAGGATCGTAACAATAACCCTGCCAAAGAAGACGGTTATTCCTCCGATTTCCTCGAAGGTGGTTTTGATCCATCCCGTCATTTCTTTGCCCCTCCATAAAGGAAATTGCGAATGACCGGATCGGGGTCCTCGAAAAAAGACTCGGGTTCCTGCACGCCTCTGAGTTTTCCGTCGTGTACAAGCCCAACCCGGTCTGAAACCACTTCCATGGAGCGGATGTCATGGGTGACCACTATGCTTGTTACGCCCAGTTTCTCCGCCAACTCGTTAATCAGGTCGTTTATGCCTTCGGCGGTAAGCGGATCCAGGCCGGTAGTCGGTTCATCGTAGAGGAGGTATTGAGGCCGAAGCGCCACGGTTCGCGCCAGCCCGACGCGCTTCTGTTCCCCGAAACTCAACTGTCCCGGCATCCTCCGCCCCATGGACGGATCGATGCCCACCAGTCGTAAATTTTCCGCCACTGCATCGTCAAGCTCGGAGTCTTTCAAGTTCTTGTGACGTTTTAGCCCGAAGGCGACGTTTTCATCGACCGTCATCGAATCGAACAACGTCGGTAGTTGAAAGACCATGCCGCACTTCAATCGAATGCGCGCCATCTCATGCTCTGGAATATTCGTGACGTTTTCCCCGTCTACATATATAAATCCGCTGTCGGGCCGCAGCAAACCCACAACGCATCTGATCAATACGCTTTTACCCACTCCGGTCGGGCCGAGGACCGAGAATGTTTCTCCTTCCTCGATTTGCAGGTCTATTCCGTTTAATACGGCGTTTGACCCGAACGACTTATATACCTGTTGGAATTCGATCAATTTGCTGTTCTCGCTTTATTTATCCTTTCTCACCGTTGAAAGACGCGCATACTTTCGTATTGCTTCGCTGGCGCTATCGGCCATTTCTTCAGGGGTTGTAATGGCTTCTATGCGTCCTTTATGCAAGAAAACCACTTTTTGGGCCACAATCGACGCTATTTCAAGTGAAGTGGTGACCGTTATACAAGTCATTCGAAAGGTCTGCATGATTTTGGTCAGATACCCCGCTATAACTCTTGATGTAACCGGGTCCAATCCCGCCGTAGGCTCGTCGGCCAGAAGCAGGTGCGGTCGAGCCACTATAGCGCGAGCTATCCCCACCCGCTTTTTCATCCCGCCCGACAACTGGGAAGGGTAAAATGACTCGATGGCGCCGAGCTTTACCTGATTCATTGCCTCCCGCATCCTCTTGGAAATATCTTTTCTTATCAATCCGCTGATGTTCTTGAGCGCAAAACTTATATTCTCCTCGACCGACATCGAGTCGAAAAGTGCGTTGCCCTGGAAAATCATGCCGATATCTTCTCTTATGCTGTTCAGCACCCGCGCCGAAGCGCCGGTTACATCGGAGCCTTCGATAAAGACCCGCCCGGCATCCGGAGGGATCAACCCCGTTATTATCTTGAGGAGGACGGTTTTGCCCGACCCGCTGGAACCCATCAGCGCAACGCTTTCACCCTTCTTGATGCGAAGGTTAACTCCCTTGAGTAACATTGCGCCATCAAAAGATTTAGTAATGTCTTTTAGTTCGATCATGTTCCCCGCGCCAAGCCCTTTCACAAAATCCGTAATCATTGTAAACTTCATGCTGAGAAGGTCAAGCAGCTATGGGGAAAAATACGCAAAAAAGCGCAGATCGGACCGAGCTGAGAAAACGACTCCTGGAGTTGATTCTGGATAAATGCTTTCGGCTGGGAGATTTTACTCTTGCAAGCGGTCGAAAAAGCGACTACTACATCGACGGCCGAATAGCCAGCCTTCATCATGAAGGGGCTTACTGCATAGGCGCCTTGTTTCTGGAACGCTGTATCGAGTTCGGCGCAGACGCCGTCGGGGGCCTGACGCTGGGAGCCGATCCTATCGTCGGGGCGGTGGTGGCGCTCAGTTGCTCGTCCGCCCGTCCGTTGCGAGGTTTTATTGTGCGAAAGAAGCAAAAAAACCACGGAACCGGCAAGCTGCTCGAAGGAGACGTTCGCGAGGGCGATACCGTTGTGGTGGTGGAAGACGTTGTCACCACGGGCGCCTCGGCACTCCAGGCCGTGGAAGCGGCTCATCAAGTCGGCGCTCGCGTAGCGGCGGTGCTGGCGGTGGTGGACAGGGAAGAAGGCGGGGCGGAAACTTTCGCAAAGGAGGGGTTGACCTTCTTGTCTCTGTTCGCGACAAGTGAGCTCAAAAGAGCTGCCCTGCAAAGAAAAGAAAATAAATAACGGTGGGGGGGATAATGGGCAAACTCTTTTTGGGGAGATATGAAGTTGTTCGGGAACTGGGCGGCGGCTCGATGGGTGAAGTTCATCTATGTCGCGACAGGCTGGAAGATCGACTCGTGGCTCTCAAGGAAATTACCGGGCCCTGCCGCGAACTTATCCGCCGTGAATTTGAAATACTTCGCTCGATTGATCACCCCTCGGTGGCGAAAGCGCTGGATTATTCCGAAGATTCGAGCGGTAATGCATTCCTGACTCAGGAGTATATCGATGGCGCCGACCTGCTCGAAGCATCGAACCGGTCCGACCTGAAACAGATTGCCCGCCGGGCGATGGATATATCGCTTACTTTACACTTCCTTCACAGTCGCGGCATTGTGCATGGTGATCTGAAGCCGCAGAATATTATTGTTCCTCCCGGGGAGGATAGTGCTCCGGTGTTGGTGGATTTCGGTTTGGCGGGGCCTGCCGAATCAACCGATTCGATTCGTGGAACGCCGGCTTATATGGCGCCTGAGTTACTGCACGGGGGAGCGCCTTCGCCGCAAAGCGATATCTATTCGCTAGGCGCCGTTTTATATCACTGCATTGCCGGTGAACCGCCGTATTCCGGCAACACTGCGGCGGATATGCTGCACGCGGTCGCGCACGGTCAGGCGGCGCCGCTGCGGGAAAGGGTCCCCGACCTTCCATCCGGCGTATCGGATATTATCGAAGGCATGCTTATTCGCGACCCGGCGATGAGGTGCCAGTCGGCGGGCAGGTCGGCAAAAGATTTCGGAGCATTTGTCGGCGAATCGGTTTCCGCCGATCAATGGCGCGGCGGCAGATGGCCGCTTTTAGGCCGGGAGAGTGAAATCGCGTTATTGAGAGGACTTCTTGATAAATTGCGCGCCGGCGAGACTACCGGTTCGGTGCTGATTCACGGCCCGAAAGGGATTGGCGCCAGTCGTCTGCTCGAAGCGGCGCTCGATCACGCCCGCACCGCCGGAGTCAGGGTTTTATCTATACCACTGGCATCGCGAAGTGACCCCGCAAAAGTGTTGCTGGAACTGCTCCCGGCCAAAGATAACGAAACTGTTTCTCATCGACCCGGATCGGACGTTGCGAGCGTGGCGGTTGAAGAAAAGGCGCCATTGCGATTGCGTCGTCGCGTCGCCGAGGCGTTGGCCGGTGCAGCGACTTCGGGCGGACCAATGCTGGTGGCTTTCGACGATCTCGAGGAAGCGACGGTTTCTGTGCTCGATCTGGTTCGTTTCCTGTCGCTACAGTTTGCAGAGGGATACGCTACGCAGTCGCCGGTGATGATAATGGCGGCGCATTCCGGGCCGTTGGTCGAGGCGCTTGCGGAGGATGTATCCGCCGGGTGGTTGGATGACATGGAGCTTGGGCCGCTGACTTCGGACGCCATGGCTGTGGCCATCGAGGAATCATGGGGAACGCCGGCGTCCGAGAAGGTTCTTGCGCGTCTGGCGGAATTGTCGGGTGGCAATCCGTTGTGGCTGCGCGAGATTCTCCAAACGGTCACAGGCGAAGATCGTATCGACGAGGCTCGATCACCGCAATCGCTCACCGAGCTTTTGCGCGGTTCGGTTTCTGCACTGGATACCGATACGATCCGCTTGCTGGAGGCGATGTCCGTTTTCGGAGAAGCTGCGTCGGTGGATGAAATCGCGAAACTTGCGGATTCGGATCCGGAAGATATTGTCGAAATGCCGGTGAAGCTCGTTCGACGCGGCCTGGCAAAGGCGGAGGCTGGGTTATTCGCTCCGGCGACGCCACTGTTGGCGGCAAGCATGGTTATAGATTCCGCGCCTTCCGTTTTGCGCGATTTGCATGCTCGTGCCGCTGAAGTTCTGATTGACCGTCCCGATGCGCCTCCTGACCGGATTGCACAGCACCTTATTGGCGCGGGAGAAGCCGAGGTTGCGATACCTTACGTGTTGCGCGCGGGCGAAGAGCTTCGCCTTCGCGGTTCGCATCGGGAGGCCGCGCTGTTGTATGAGTCGATACTCGAGGTGGCCCCGTACGGGGAGGGGAAAATAACGCTTTTGGAAGGGCTGGCGAGGTCGGCGGCGCCGGCGGGGATGTGGCGATTGGCGCTCTCCGCGTTACGTTGGCGGCTCGAGGCTACCGACGACGATCCGCCGAATGTGCGAGCGGGGTTTCACCTCGAAATGGCGCATTGCCAGCAACGCATCGGAGAATACGAGCGAGCGGAGCGAGCTATCGGGCGCGCGCAGGACGAACTTAAAGGAGATACGCTCTCACCGGAAGCATTGAAGGCGAAAGAAATATCCAGCCTGCTCGATATAGCGCGAGGTCGCTATGAAGACGCGATAGCAACGTGCAGGGAAGCCGTCGAGGAACTGGGTTCCAACCACGCCACCGGCGTGGCTTCGGCTCCTTTTCGTGCTGCTGCGGGAATTGCCTTGGTTAACACGACGCAATACGATGAGGCGAAGGCCCAGTTCGATGAGGCCATAAACGTTTTTCGTGATGCAGGTGATGATGCCGGATTGGTGATGGCGCTCTCCGGCCTTGGAATGGCGCGGCAGCACGTTGAAGATTACGACGGGGCGCTTGATGCATATCAGGGTGCGTTGGATGCCGCTCGAAGCGCCGGTGACGTGCGCGCCGAGGCGACGATTACGATGAATATCGCCACCGTCTACCACGCGCGCGGCATGTGGGATGAGGCAAAGCTTCAATATAACAGGGCACTGCTGCTCGCAAGGCAGGTGGGCGCGTCGGCGGACGAGGTGCGTATACTCGGCAACCTCGGGAACATGTTGCTTTATTTTGGAGATACCGACGGTGCCTTGTCGCTCGTGGAACGGTCTCTGGTCGGGGCGAAGAGATCGGGCCTTGCGGCATATCGAGCCTACGCGCATCTCTTGCGCGGCGACATTCTTAAACTGCGCGGCGAAGTCATGGGAGCGAGAAAAGAATACATTCGCTCGAGGCGATTGTTCGAAAAACTCGGTAACGCCCGCGAGTCGGCGCAGGTGGATTTGAGGCTGGGGAGGCTTTATCTGGAGATGGGGGAACAATCGAGAGCGCGGCACACAATTATGAGGGCCGAGCAAGGGTCGGTGGAGTTGGGACATCGAGCCTTTCAGGCGGAAGCGGCGTTATTGGACGCGCGTTGCGACCTGGCATGGGGCCGTGCCGAAGATGCGGTGGATCGAACGCGCGAAGCGATCGAGCTGTCAGACGGTGAGGAAAAAGGTTTTGCATGGGAAACGCATGCGACTCTGGGCGCGGCGCTTTTGGCTTCGGGAAAGAAAGAAGCGGCGGAAGACGAACTGCAAGCCGCTAACGATATGGCGGTCAAAGAGCGTAACTCGCTTCCCGTCGAGTACCGCGACGCTTTTCTTTCGGGCCCGGTATGGCGGGAGCTTCTCGGGAATCTTGAAATCGTCAAGGGAAGGGAAGGGGGAGTGCCCCAAGAGCGGTGGAAGAAGCTCATTGAAATAAACCGCCGGCTGACCACCGAGCACAACCTCAGCCGGCTGCTCGAGCTTATAATGGACAGTGTGCTCGAGCTTATCGAAGCGGAAAGAGGATTCCTTATACTGGTCGAAGACGGTAAAATGAGCGTTCCCGTCGCAAGGAACATAGACCGGGAAAGTATCCGGGGGGCGAAAATGAAGATCAGCCGCTCGATAGCCGAAGAAGTTGCCCGAAGCGGCGAACCGCTTATAACTGTCGATGCGCAGCATGACGCCAGATTTGACCGCTACGCCAGCGTCCATGATTTGAAGCTGAGAAGCGTATTATGCATTCCATTGAAAATGCGAGATATTACCATCGGCACGCTTTACGTCGATAACCGATTCCGCGAAGGAGCTTTCAAGGAGGAAGACCGATCCGTGATGGAGGCTTTCGCAGACCAGGCGGCGATAGCTATAGATAATGCGCGCCGAAACGAAGAGCTTCAAACCAGTCATCTCAAGATAAAGGAGTTGGCCGAACAACTCGAACGGCGTGTGGATAAGCAGAGCGCCCAAATCGAGGAGATGCGGATCGAATTGGCGCGCCGGACGCCCGATGATGCTCATCGGTATCCGGAAATCGTCGGAGACTCGAGGGCCATGCGGGAGGTATATGCTGTTATGGACCGCGTGGCGTCGAGCGACGTGCCGGTGCTGATCGAGGGAGAATCGGGTACCGGGAAGGAACTTGTGGCACGCGCCGTACATTTCCACGGTCCTCGCAAAGATAAGCGGTTTTTGTCCGAGAACTGTTCGGCGATACCCGAAAGCCTGCTCGAGAGCGAGCTTTTCGGCCACGAAAAAGGCGCTTTTACCGGCGCCACGGAACGTAAAATAGGCCTGTTCGAGATGGCTGATGGCGGCACTCTTTTTCTCGATGAAATCGGGGACATGAGCCCGGGCATGCAGGCGAAGCTGTTGAGAGTGCTTCAGGACGGCGAGATACGTCGCGTCGGGGGCCAGAGGACTTTCAATGTGAACGTGCGCGTTATAAGCGCCACTCACCAGCGGCTCGAACAGCTGGTTCAAAAAGGGTTGTTTCGAGAAGACCTCTATTGGAGGTTAAACGTTATAAAGATAGGTCTCCCGCTTTTGAACCAACGCCGCGAGGATATACCTCTTTTAGTAAAACATTTCAGTACGATACTCTCGGAAGATATGGGCCGGCCCGTGGATGTCGATTCTGCGGCGATGCGTTTGCTTGTGGCATACGACTGGCCGGGCAATGTGCGCGAGTTGGAAAACGAGATGCGAAAGGCCGCCGTGCTTGGAGACGGGCTGATTCGTGTAGCGGACCTTTCCAGGCGTATCATCGAGGCGGTGCAGGGGCCCAAAACACATATTATAGCCGACGCATCGGGCAAGTTAAAGTCCGTCGTCGAACAATTCGAGAAGGAATACCTTCGTCAAATTCTCGATGAATGCGGCGGGAACCGCGCCGAAGCGGCCCGTAGACTCGGCATAGGAAGAAGAACGCTTTACGACAAGCTGGCGCGATATAACCTTGATGAGGAAAGTTAGCGCAGTACTCCAACCAAAAATGATTATTGTATCATGAATTATTGCGGTTCTTCAGTTTTTCTTTCTTCCCCCGGCCTTTTCAGTTTGTATTTCTTGATTTTATTATAAAGTGTAACTCGATCTATCTCGAGGTCTTTGGCGGATTTTGATATGTTCCAACCATTTTCGTCGAGCACCCGTTGTATATGGTACTTTTCCCACTCCTTGATACTTTTGGTTCGGGGCGTTTCCAGATATCCCCTGATACTGAATGGCAGATCGTCGGGATCGACTTGATCGCTTCGAGCGAGAATTACGGCGCGCTCGATGGCGTTATGCAACTCATGTACGTTTCCCGGCCAGGAATAATCGGTTAAGAAATCCAGTGCTTTTTGACTTATACGCTTAATCTTTTTATTTATGCGGGCGCTGAATATTTGCAGGAAATGATCTGCGAGCAAGGGTATGTCCTCCGGCCTCTCGCGCAAAGGGGGGATATAAAATGAAGAAGCATTCAAGAGGTTGTAAAGGCTTTCTCGAAAGTTTCCGTTATCAACCGACTGAGCAAGGTTACTTTGCGAACTGCATATAACGTGTACGTCCGTTTTAATTTCCTGTGTTCCGTCCACGCGGCGAAATTCTTTTTTTTCAAGTACTTCCTCTACCTTTTCTTGCAATGCCGGGCTGAGTTCGGCTACCTCGTCCAGGTACACGGTTCCGTAATTTGCCAGTTCGAACCCGCCTTTCTTGATAAAGGCGGCTCCTGTGAATGCGGCCTTCTCATGGCCGAAAAGTTCACTCTCGATCAAAGCCTCCTGTATCGAGCCGAGACTAACCGTTTCAAATGGCATGTATCGTCTCAAGCTGTTCGCATGTATGGTTTTTGCGAGATGCTCCTTACCGATACCGGGTTCTCCGTATATTATTACCGGTTTGTTACTTGATCCTACTTGCCGCGTATTTTCCTTTATTTCCATCATCGCAGGGCTTCGGCCCACAATGGGATACAGGCCGAAAAGAGCATCGAGGCGGCGCCTCAAAAGCCCGCTTTCTTTATTACATATCCTGCACTCCAATATTCTCCGTACTAAAACCAATACCGCCGCATGATCCAACGGTTTGGTAATGTATTCCGCCGCCCCCAGTTTCACCGCCTGGGATGCCATATTAAACTGCTCCGGCTCCAGGATTACAAGAATCGGAATGCCGGACTGCGCTTTCACAATATATTCGATAACTTTCAGGTCGCCCATGCCGGGCGGAGTCATCGAAAATATCATAAGATCCCATAAACGCTCATGGATAAGTTTGAGGGCGCTCTCGCCGTTATCAAGAGCAGTGACGTGATAACCTTCCTTGCCAAGCCAGGTATTGAGTGTATCTCGGACTCCCGGATCGGGTTCAACCACCATTACATGCGAGTCATAATCCATGAAATACGCCTCCTACCCCCACAAAAGACCCGGCTACCTATGAAAAAGCTCAATCCCGATAGACAATTTGGAGATATATGTAAGTATATTCGCCTAACACGGCTTTACGAAAAGTTTTATCTCTTCCACTTTCATATGGGCTTGACTCATCCATTACCCTTTACTGTTTATTTTTACAACAAATGCAGGAATCCGCAAGTCCGCACTGTTAATTTTTTTCACGGCAGATCCAACTTCTTGTCACAGCCGCAAACATTGCTTTACTTACCGCGTGGAAAATGCAAAATTGTTGCTCAGTGATGGTTGACGGCGCGGGTAACGACAACTAATCTATAAGCCATGAAAACAAGAATGTTTCTGGTGCGACACGGTCAAACCACCTGGAACAAAGAGCAGGTATTTCGGGGAACCATCGACGTTCCTCTTAACGAGCAGGGTTTTGCGGAAGCCGAAGCGGTCAGAAAGGCACTTGATAAGGAACCGATCAGCTTTATTTATTCGAGCTCCCTGTCTCGCGCGGTGCAAACCGCCAGGCCGCTGGCCGAAGCAAAAGGTATCGAGGTAGCAATGCATTCGGGCTTCAACGACATGGATTTCGGACAGTGGCAAGGCCGCAAGCTCGAACAAGTGCAGGCGGAGGAACCGGAGCTGTTTCGTGTTTGGGTCGAGCAACCTCACGAGTGTGAAATACCCGGCGGTGAAACTTTGGTCCAGGTGCAGCGCCGCGCCATCGACGCTTGGTGGGAAGTGGCGCGAAAGCATCCGGATCGGACAGGATTGGTGGCGTCCCACCGGGTAGTTTGCAAGTTGCTCGTGCTCGGACTGATGGGTCTCGGCCCGGAAAAGTTCTGGGACATTTACCAGGGTACCGCCGCAATAAACCTGTTCATTATGGACGACAATCACGCTGTAACATATCTCGTCAATGACACCTGCCACCTGGCGGACCTTGCCGAGGGGCGCGTTACGGCGGACTTTTAGGACAAGTGAGTTGTCATGGCGTTACGAATTGAAGTGGCATTAAGACACGACCTGACGGACACCAGGGGACGGCGGTTGTGCGAAAGAATCGCACGGGATTTGGGCATCGAACTCAAAGCGGTGCAAACTGCGGATGTGTACACACTCGATCTGAGTTTGTCCGGGGAGGAGATCGAGCGCGTGCGGGTGGAACTGCTGACCGACCCTCTTACCCAGAACTCAGAACCCGGAGCGACGGCTGAGCCGCCTTTCGACTGGGCCGTTGAAGTGGGCTACCTGCCGGGCGTCACCGACAATCCGGGCCGTACATCGCGTGAGGCCATCGAAGACCTCCTCGGCCGGAAATTCCCGGAAGAAGAGACCGTCTACACCTCGAAACTATATCTCCTGGAGGGCAAAATCAGTCGGGAGGAAGTCGAGCGCATCTCCGGCCTGCTGTTCAACCCTCTTATCGAGCACAGTCGCATCAAGTCGCGGGAGGGTTTCAGCAAAGAAGGCGGAATGGGAGTGGTAGTGCCTCGAGTTATCCTGCCGCCTCCCAACCCCGCGACCGCCGTGGATCTCGACATTCCGGACGATGAGCTGGCCAAGCTGGGAAAACTCGGCATAGTCGACCATGTCGATGCGGACGGCGTAACGGCGCGGCGCGGGCCGCTGGCACTTGACCTCCCCTCGCTTTACGCTATCAGGGACTACTTTCAGGAAGAGGTGAGAAAACCGACCGATGTAGAACTTGAAAGTCTCGCCCAGACGTGGAGCGAGCATTGTAAGCACACCATCTTCGCCTCCAAAATAGATGAGGTGGAAAACGGTTTATATAAGACTTTTATTCAAGGCGCCACTCGCAAGGTGCGCGAGATACGCGGCAAAGACGACTGGTGCGTAAGCGTTTTCACCGACAACTCCGGCGCCATACGCTTCACCAACGAGTACAACGTCTGCTACAAGGTGGAAACTCACAACAGCCCCTCCGCCCTCGATCCTTACGGCGGCGCCATTACCGGCATTGTGGGAGTCAACCGAGACCCGCTAGGTACCGGTAAGGGATCGAGGCTTGTCGTCAACACGTACGGCTTTTGTTTCGGCGATCCATACTATGACGAGGAATTGCTTTATCGCAAGCCGGACAAAACGAACCCGATTCTTCACCCTCGGGTAATCTTCGAGGGAGTACGACGCGGAGTCGAAGACGGCGGAAACAAATCCGGCATCCCGACTGCGTGGGGTTTTTTGAAGTTCGATCCGCGCTACATGGGCAAGCCGCTCGTTTTCGTCGGTACGCTCGGGTTGATGCCCGCCGTAATCGGCGGCGAGCCGAGTCATGAAAAACGCGCCCGATCGGGAGACCTTATCGTTATGGCCGGAGGGAGGGTCGGTAAAGACGGCATTCATGGCGCCACGTTTTCGAGCGAAGGGCTGCACGAAGGCAGCCCGGCGGGCGCGGTGCAGATCGGAGACCCCATTACCCAGAAAAAACTCGCCGACGCACAACAGGAAGCCTGTGGAATGGGTCTGTACAACTCGATCACCGACAACGGCGCGGGTGGATTGAGTTGCAGCATCGGGGAAATGGCCCTCGAGTGCGGCGGATGCCGGGTGGATCTCGATAAGGTCCCACTGAAGTACCCCGGACTGGCTCCATACGAGACGTGGATCAGTGAAAGTCAGGAGCGGATGACTTACGCGGTACCGCCGGATAAGATAGACAAATTCCTCGACCTTATGAACCGCCGTGGCGTCGAGGCGACCGTTGTCGGGGAATTTACCGATTCGGGCCGATGCGTCGTCGAGCACAACGGCGAAAAGGTTATGGATGTGGGCCTCACTTTCCTGCATGAAGGATTACCCCGCAAAGAGCTCACGAGCACATGGACGCCGCCGGAGCATCCCGAACCGCAACTCGATGAACCGGACATCGCTCGAGTGCTCGAATCAATGGTTGCCCGGCTCAATATATGCAGCAAGGAATATATCGTTCGCCAATACGACCATGAAGTGCAAGGAGGCGCGGTGGTCAAGCCGCTTGTGGGAAAACGGCAGGACGTGCACCAGGAAGCGGTGGTATACAAGCCGCTGCTCGACGCAAAACAGGGTGTCGCCATCACCGGCGCGCTGTTCCCGTCATACGGCGACATCGACCCGTATTGTATGGCCTCCTGCGCTATAGACGCAGCGTTTCGAAACGCCGTCAGCGTCGGCGCGGATCCGAACCATATAGCTCTGCTCGACAATTTCTGCTGGTGCAGTTCCGATCAGCCGGAACGACTGGGCCAGCTCAAGCGCGCCGCAAAAGCATGTTACGATACGGCCGTCAGTCTGCGCGCGCCTTTTATTTCCGGCAAGGACTCGATGTTTAATGACTTCCACGGCTACGACGCGAACGGTAACCCCGTGACGATCAGCATCCCGCCGACGCTTCTCGTCTCCGCCATCGGCGTCGTTCCCGACGTCTCGCGATGTGTAACGTGCGACCTCAAAGCTCCCGGGGACGGAATATACGTTCTGGGAGCCACACGAAACGAGCTCGGCGGTAGCGAATACTACGCGATGCGTGGCGAGCAGGAATGCGGGGAACCTTACATAGGTCGGAACGTACCCGAGGTGGATGTCGATACCAACTTCTCGATTTATACCGCGCTTTCGAGGGCCATATCGACGGGGATGTTGACGGCATCTGCGCCGGTCGGCGTCGGTGGTATAGGAGTGACAATCGCGCGCATGGCAATGGCCGGGGAGATGGGTGTCGAGTTCGACTTGAGCAAAGTGCCCCGAGAAAATATCGACCGGGACGATATGGTGCTTTTCAGCGAAAGCGCTGGGCGTGTCGTAGTTTCCGTCCCCGAGGGTAAAGCCGCCGGTTTCGAGGCGCTTTTCCGGGGCCTGCCGGTGGCGCTCGCAGGTACCGTCTTGCCGGATAAAAAGATTAATATCATCGGCGTCGACGGCTCGAAAACCTCCGTTGACATCGATAAATTAAAGGCCGCTTACAGGCAGCCGCTGGATTGGTGATAAAATGGCCGCACCAAGAGTTCTGATACTTACAGGTTACGGTATTAACTGCGACTTCGAGACGCTCGAGGCTTTCAGGCGCGCGGGCGCCCAAGCGGAGAGGGTGCACGTAAACGACCTTATCGACGGGCATCGTAAACTGGCCGACTACCGCATAATGGCCTTCCCCGGCGGGTTTTCTTACGGGGACGATATAGCTTCGGGCAAGGCGCTCGCCAACAAGATACAGACGAACCTCGGGGAAGACCTGGCGCGGTTCGTCGAGGGCGATAACCTTATTATCGGCATCTGCAACGGCTTTCAGGTGATGACGCGGCTGGGATTGGTTCCCGACCTTGCCGGGGATCATTCGACGCAGGAATCCACGCTTACCTACAACGATTCCGCCCGGTACGAGGATCGTTGGGTGCACCTGGCAGGCGAGGGCGACAAGTGTATCTTCACTCGCGGGGTCGATCGCCTTTATGCACCGGTTGCGCACGGAGAGGGAATGTTTTTCGCCTCCGATGAGACTCTCGACAAGCTCGAAAAAAACGGCCAGGTGGTTTTCCGATACGCATTGCCCGAAGGCGTGTTCGCAAACGGGGCTTACCCGCACAACCCGAACGGCGCCATGCGCGACATCGCAGGCGTGTGCGATCCCACCGGCAGGGTGCTTGGAATGATGCCGCATCCGGAGAGGTTCCTCGAGTTTACCAATCACCCCCGATGGACGGCGTTGCGCGCTCACCTCGAGCGGGAGGGGAAACTCGTGCCTTCCGAAGGAGACGGACAAAAGATTTTCGCAAACGCCGTGGATTACTTCCGCTAAAAGGATTATAGTGCAAAGTGTGAAGGGATAAGTACACAGTGCGAAGTGTTTCGTAATTTAGAGCGATTTTATTCATGGCACTGAAACTATTACATGATCCCAAGCTGGGCTCTTTACATGTCGCGGGTTTTATGAGCGGCTCGGGCACGAACCTGCGGCGGCTGCTTGAACTGCAAAAGACCATCGAGAAAAATGAAGGAGCCAGCCCCTTCAAGGTGGTTGTCATTTTCTCGAACGACATGCGCAGCAAAGCCCCCCAAATCGGGCGCAAGTTTAACATTCCGGCGATCCTGCACGATATGCGAGCCTGGTATAAGCAACGAGGAGCCAACATACGCGATCTCGTGCTCCGTATCGAATACGACCGCGAAACCGTGAAGATGCTCGAACCTTTTGAGGTAAAACTTGCGGCCCTCGGCGGTTACATGGCTATTGCTACGGCCCCGATTCTGCAATCGTATATCGGCGTCAACGTACACCCCGCCGATCTGTCCATAAAGGACGGCGAATGGAGGAAGTATACCGGAGCCAACGTCGTGCTCGACGCCATACTGGCCGGAGAGCGAACGATATCAAGCTCGACGCACATCGTTGAGGTGGATGTGGATATGGGGCGTCTGCTGATGATAAGCGCGCCCGTAAAAGTTAACGTGCCGGCCAAAACGAGTCTCGACGACCGCGAGCAAGCGGAGCGTATCGCCGACGAGCACCAGGAGCGATTAAAGGAAGCGGGCGACTGGATAATCTTCCCGCGAAGTATCGAAGATATCGCAAGAGGAAAGTACGCCGAAGATGAAAACGGACTGCTGCACTACGAAGGCAAACCGATACCCGACGGAGTACGATTGACCGAGTGAAGGCTTTCACCGGAATAATACTCGCGGGCGGCCGGAGTTCCCGGTTGGGCACAAGCAAAGCATTCCTCGAAGTAGGTTCCAAATCGCTTATAAACCGTGTTATGGATACTATTGACGGCTTGTTCGACGAGATTATTATCTCGGCCAATGAACCCGAGCCGTACTCCGGGTTGCCGGTACGAGTGGTACCTGACATAACGCCGGGCGGAGGGGCGCTGGTGGGGTTGTATTCATCGCTTTCGGCTATGCGAACCGATTATGGGTTCGCCGTAGCTTGCGATATGCCGTTTCTGTCGAGAAAGCTTATAAAACACATTATCGATCAAGCGGAGGGATACGATGCGCTCGTGCCGATGGTGAACGGTTACCTCGAGCCTCTCCACGCAGCTTACTCGCGAAGCTGTCTCGACGCGATCAGCGAACATGTCGAGAAAGGGCATAGACATTTGAGGAGTTTCTACGACGACGTTAACGTCGGTTATGTGGACAAAGATACGATTATGGAGATGGATCCGGCGGGCCTGGCCTTTTTCAACATCAATACGCCGGAACAACTCGAGCAGGCCCGGATGCTGGTTTCGTCCCGTACGGTGGCGCAATAATGAAGCCGGACATTCTGGTCATAGACAATTACGACAGCTTCACGTACAACCTGGTGCAGGCTTTGGGGAAACTTGGCGCGCGGATAGAAGTGAGAAGGAACGACGCCATGAATATCGACGATATAGAGTCGCTCGACCCGGCGCGTATATTGGTAAGCCCCGGCCCGTGCGGCCCGGCGGAAGCGGGAGTGAGCGTCGATGTGATCCGCCGATTCGCGGCCCGAAAACCGCTTTTGGGCGTGTGCCTTGGGCATCAGTGCATCGGGGCGACCTTCGGCGCCGAGGTGGTCAGGGCCGGGGAGGTGATGCACGGCAAGACCAGCCTCGTGACTCATGACGGTAAAGGCATATTCGCGAACCTGCCCTCGCCGCTCGAGGCGATGAGGTATCACTCGCTTGTCGTGGACCCGGACACCTTGCCTCTGGAGTTGGAAATATCGGCACGCACACAGGACGGAGTGGTGATGGGATTGAGGTATCGCGAAGACGGCACGGCGCTCGAGGGCGTCCAATTTCACCCGGAGTCATTTCTAACGGAAGCGGGAGAAAAGTTGCTCGACAACTTCCTTAAAACAGGCCCATGAGTGTAAATGTAACTGAAATCGGCGGAGAAGGTTCCGTCGTTATAGTGCCGATAGAGATCGAGATCGAGCCGGAGGTTGCCTTCCATCATATCGCAAAGGCTCCGCATTCTTTTTTCCTCGATACGGCCCTGCCGGATTATTACGGGCTGGGGCATCACTCTTTCATGGGAGCAAAACCGTTCGTTGTGATACGCACCCGAGGGGAAAACATCGAGTTGGTCACTTCGAAGGGGATTGCTCGCTCGAAAGGCGACCCATTCGATGCGCTTGCCGTATTGCTGGATCGATTCAATGTCGCGGGAGACGTGGACGCGCTGCCGTTTACAGGCGGCATGGTGGGCTACTTCGCTTACGACCTGGGGCGCTTTATCGAGCGGCTGCCGTGTACCGTGGAGGATGACCAGGAATTTCCCGAACTATACGGCGCATTCTATCGTAAGGTTATCGTTCACGATCATCGCACGGGCGGGTGGTATCTGTGCGTTACAAATTTTGCGGGTCTTCCGGAGATTAATGCCGGGAAAGAAGCCGCAAAAACGGCGCGGCGATTTGAAGCGTTGCTCGCAACCCCGCCTCCTGAACCGCCTCCTCCGCCCACTGCGGAGATGGAAACTAATTTCACAAGGGATGAATATTTACGCGCGGTCGATAGGGCGCTCGAATACATTCGCGCAGGAGACATCTACCAGGTAAACCTGTCGCAGCGGTTCCGGACGAATCGCATCGAGCACCCCGTGCAGACTTACATGAGGTTACGTAAACGGAATGCCGCGCCGTTCGCGGCATACTTCGGATTCGACGACATACAGGTGTTGTCCACCAGCCCGGAGCGGTTTCTCAGGGTAAGGGGTCGAAACGTCGAAACCAGGCCGATCAAAGGTACCCGGCCGAGAGGAAAGAATGACGAGGAAGATCGGCGAATGCGCGAGGAGCTCCAGGCGAGTGTCAAGGATCGCGCCGAACTGAACATGATAGTGGACCTCGAGCGAAACGATCTTGGCAGAGTCTGCGAGTACGGCTCCGTCGAGGTGACTCGCCATGCGGCAATCGAGAGTTACGCGACGGTGCACCACCTGGTCAGCACCATAGAAGGAACGCTGCGTCCCGAAGTGGGCGTTGTGGATTTGCTCAAGGCGAGCTTTCCCGGCGGGTCGATAACCGGCGCGCCGAAAATTCGCTCGATGGAGATAATCGACGAGCTCGAACCTACCGCCAGAAATCTCTACACCGGCTCGATAGGCTACATCCGTTTTGACGGCGACGCGGATTTGGATATAGTCATACGCACGGTGCTGGCCGGGCCGAAAAAGTTGAGTTTCCAGGTGGGAGGCGGCATCGTCGCAGACTCCGATCCGGCAGCGGAATACGAAGAGACCCTGCACAAAGGCCGGGCGATATTCCAGGCGTTAGGAAGTGTTGAAGAATGAAAAGAATAGTTTACTTAAACGGCAAAATAGTCCCCGAGGATCAGGCATACATCAGCGTTTTCGACCGTGGGTTCCTTTACGGCGACGGCATATTCGAGACCGTTCGGGTATACGAAAGTGTGCCTTTCCGGTGGGATATGCACATACAAAGAATGGTGGAATCCGCTCAAAACCTCGGGATAAATTGGAAAGGCGATCCCGAATTAAGAACAATGACCTCCGAACTGTTGCGCAAGAACGACCTCAAAGATGCTTACTTGCGTATAACGCTTTCGAGGGGGATACATACGGGCGACCTTGGCTTCGATACAAACGCCGAACCCACAATAGCGATGATAGTGGATAAGTTACGGCTTCCTTCCGATGAGGACTATGAGCGCGGAGTCGGTGCGACGATTATACCTCACACGTGGATATCCCCAATGGCGGCGCACAAATCGTTGTCGTACCTGCCGTACCTGGCCGCGAGAAACAAGGCTCGAGCTGATGGCGTGTATGAAGCGTTGCTGTGCGGTGCGTTCGGGCGCTTAGCTGAAGGCACTACCTCCAATTTATTTATGGTGTTCGGCGGACGGGTGTTCACTCCCCCCGCGGACGGACGCATACTCCCCGGAATCGCAAGACAGGTTGTGATCGATTCCTTGCTCGATTTGGGCGTCAAATGCATAGATGAATATGTTGGGGCTGAAGATGTCCGTGGAGCCGATGAAATTTTCATAACCAATTCGATAATAGAGGTTCTTCCCGTCACCACGCTTGACGGTATAGTCGTCGGCGGCGGGAACGTCGGCCCCGTCACGAAAAAAACCCTCGACGCGTATCGCGCCAGGGTCGAAAAAGAAGTAAGAACCGCCAAATAATCATGCCGATTGGCATGACCGCTTGAGGGTTTCCGGAATATCCGATATAACCTTACGAAGAGAACTCAGTCTATCTCGATTTTCGCACGATCCCCTGCAACCCTGAAAAGCACTTTCGCGGCATCCTCCGGCGGATTTTTCTCGAATTCCGGATCGGTATAGAAGCTTGCGTCGGAAGCGTTTTTCGGATCGAGCGTGGCCTTTATTTTTTGCTGCCAGTTATCGTAATTGTAGCAATTCGGACTGTACATTATATGAGCCGCCGGGGAGCACGCGTTGATGGCGTCGCCGCAAATATGCTCGATAGAGGCCATGTTGGTTTCGACGACGAAATCGGCAAGGTGCTCGCGGCAATATTCGTCGGTAGGATCGTACATCGCAAGCTCTTCAAGGTGAGCGTACGCGCCGCCTTCGTATAATCCACCCCACGCATTGTCGGCGCCGTCGTCGAAAATGATCTTCTTATCGATGTACTTTCGTTTGATCTGCTCACCCACCTTGGCGCCACGGATGGCGGTATCAATGCCTACCAGTGCGCCCATCGACGTGTGAAAACTGCCCCCGAACCGGAATGCGCCTCGCATGTTCATATTCGATCTCAGCAGGCTTTGATAACCGATATTGTTCAGGAAGTTTGCGCCGTCTTTCAGGCCGTATTGTTTGCTCCACTTCATAACAAGTTTATTAAGTCCGATTATTGATTTGATAGTCTTTATCAAACCGATTCTACGGTTCATTGTTTTCAACAGGCGGAACATCCAATAAGCCACATCCGGCCCGGCCCCGCTCATTATCATCCCGCCATCGAGGTCCTTCATGATTTTTTTCATGACTTTTTTGCGATAGGCGAGGTCATCTTCGTCCTCCGCAAACATTGTTACCATGTAGCAGTAATGCATGTTCTGCATGAGCGGTATGGAATAAGCGTCCAGCATTTCGTTGTTGTCCACCGTAATAACCGCCGCTATAAGCGCCGGTGCGTTTCGGCCGATACAGTCGCATATTTCCGACTCGCCCAACCTGTAAGCGAGTTCCGCCATGTCTTTCCAGTTGTTCACCAACAGAATGCCTGTGAAATGATTTTCGGGTATTTCGGTGAAATAAACCGGTGAAGTGCCTCTCTGTTCGAGTTTTTTGGGGCCTTTCCATGGATACAATTTCACGGCGGCCTTTGTGAAAACGCCCAAACCGCCAAACGCTCCGCCGAAACCTCTGAATACCCCTCTCAACGACGGCCCCGGCCCGTCGCCGGAAAAATATTCTCCGTTCGCATCAAAGCTTCCAATTTGGGCGATTTCTCCCTCCGGGGTGACCCATTCGACACCGAGCAGATTGCGGTCGCTAAATCCCATGCTCACCCCGTCCCAGCTTTGGCCCATCATCGAAGTGGCGCTGGCCAGGATCGATGTCTGAGCGCCCGCGCCGATTATGTGAGTGTTAAGCCCCACCTTCATGGCGTCGGTCTGGAGTTGATTCCCGGTTACGTAAGGCTCGACGACGGCGTACATATTTTCCTTATCTATTTTTATTGTCCTGTCGAGACGTCTTAAGTCGATCTGAAGCACATCTTCGGACATAACCCCCGCCCATGAACCGAAACCGGTGCTGAAAGGTTTGTATTGCACTCCCATCCGGTTGCACAGCTTGACGACTTCCGCCACCTCCTGCGTATCCTTCGGCAACACCACTGCCAGCGGTCTTGGGAGATACTTCTCGCCGCCCGTTATAAATTCCGATAAATACTGCCACGCGTGCGTGTCGAGCACGGCGGGATCGGCACTCACCCAGCGAGCACCGACAATCTCTTTCAGTTCCGCCGACATTTCAATCCGAAGCCGTTCGATTTCTTCGGGCGTTCTTTTGTTTTTAGTTGTTCCCAGGACAGCCATAAGACACCTCCTTTATAACGCCTGCGCGAGCACGTCGTATATGTCGAATACTTCGATGCCCGTTGCTTTCGTCGCGCTTGAAAGATTCGATATGCAGTTGGGGCAGGCCGTTACTACGACTTCAGCGCCCACGGCTTTGGCCTCGGTCATTCGTTCGAGGGCGGTGTTATCCGCGAATTCCGGGAACACCGAGTAGAGATGTCCCTCGCCTCCACAACAGAATGCGTATTCCCGCCGACGCTCGAACTCCACTCGTTTCATTCCGGGCACGGCGTCGAGCAGTTCGCGCGGCGGATCGTAACAACCGCCGGCGCCGCGATTGACCGGACGGGGTGGATCGTAAATTATCAATTGTCCCATGACCTTTTTTATCTCGCCGTTCCAGTGCTGATAAATTTCGCTCAGCCTTCCCAGGTTACAGGGATCGTGATAGGCCACCTTTTTGCTGAAAGGTTTTGAAAACTTCAGCTTCTTTTTTTTGACCGCCTCGGCGAGTATTTCAACCGGATGAAGCACTTCCGGATCAAGTTTGCCGATTTTGGGGAAATGCGCCCTCAGGGTCGTGTAGTCTTCAACGTCCGCGCAAACGATTTTTTTAGCGCCCGAACTCTTTATGGCTTCTATCGTTTCTTTCGCCGCTTTATTGAAACGCTCCAGGTCTCCGATATCGAGCGCCACCCTGCCGCAGTATGGTTCCTTATCACCAAGCACTCCGAAGCTGTATCCGGCCCTTTGTAATAACTTGACCAGGTTAAGCAGCGACTTGCGTCGATTGGGCATAAGAGCGTATCTGGCGCCGACAAAAAGCAGGAAATCTCCGTTTGTCCCCGGAGAAATTCCTGCTTCCTTGAGCCAGTCTCCCTTGTTCCCATCGGCGAAAATCGGATGCCCGACTTTGTCTATTCGGTCGAGTATTTCCTTGTGACCGGGCAACGGGCCTTTCCGCAGGAACGACTCGGCCCTCAGGGCATAAAGCATTTCGAGAATCTCGATGTCCGAGCTGAATTTGCAGACCATGTCGCACCCGCCGCACAGCGTGCATTGAAAGATTACGTTTCGCATTTCGTCGGTAACTTCGACGCGGCCCTCCTGGAGGCTCATAGCCATGACGATTTTGCCGCCGCCCGAGTGCGCGTGAAATTTGTATTCGAGGTACGCCGGGCATATCGAGCTGAAACGCTGACTTTCCACAACGGTAAGCGGCGGGAACTTGCAAAGTGAGCAGCGAACGCACTTGCCCGCGAACTTTTTCAAATCCTCTATCGTTTTGTGCTTAGTCGGCATCGCCGTTACCTCCCAGTCCCAAACGCCCCGGCGCTAAAATACCGTCGGGATCGAAAATCGATTTTACTTTCTCATATATCCACCGAGTGGACTTCGCCGCCGCCATCGCCTGTTCGGTCCATGCGCCGTAAGGCCTCGAAAAGAAAGCTCCCTCTTTAATCAGCGGTTCCGCCACTTCGTCGACAAACCGGTTGATTTTATTCTTGTCGGCCTCATCCGGCGGGTTATAGCCTA
>CAZDAF010000008.1:0-26953 GCA_964503115.1 uncultured bacterium | reverse complement strand
TACGTTTACTTAACGGCGGCAACTGTATGGGGATGACATTGAGCCGATAGTAGAGGTCTTCCCGGAAATTTCCTTTTTCGACCTCATCACGCAAATTGGTCTGGGTGGCGGTAATGATACGCGCGTCTATACGGTGCGCTTCACTCCCACCCACGGGTCTGACTTGTTTATCTTCGATAACGCGGAGTATTTTGGCCTGTAATCCGAGTCCCATCTCTGCGATTTCGTCCAGAAAAATGGTGCCGTCTTGTGCTTCGACGAACATGCCCCGATGTGAGGTTATTGCGCCGGTAAAAGCGCCTTTGACGTGTCCGAAGAGTTCGCTTTCGAGCAGGCCGTCGGGTATGGCTGCGCAGTTTATCGGTATGAAGGGTTTATCCTTTCGCGGGCCGTTGTAATGAACGGCCTTTGCGACCAATTCTTTTCCGGTACCCGATTCGCCGAGGATAATCACGTTGCTCGTGGTGGCCGCCACCCTTGTTATAAGGTCGTAGACCCTGCGCATGGCGGGGCTTTTGCCTATTATGCTTCCGAATCTGTAGCGCTCATGAATCTCCTTGCGCAGGAGGATATTTTCACGTTTAAGTTGATAATGCTCGGTGGACTTACGGACTATGGCCAGTATTTCCTTCATCTTGAAAGGCTTTGTGACAAAGTGGAAAGCGCCGGTACGCATGGCCTCGACCGCAAGATCGATGGTTCCGAAAGCCGTGATGAGAATGACGGCACATTCGGGCCGAGTGATTCGTGCAAAATTGAGTACTTCCATCCCGTCGACATCGGGCATCTTTATATCGGTTATTACGACGGCGTAATCGTTTTCCCGTATGCGCTCTTTAGCCTCGCGACCGCTTACTTCCACCTCGACACTGTAGCCTTCTTTCTCGAGGATATCCTTCAGTAAAGCGCCCATCTCGGCGTCGTCGTCCACTACGAGGATGTTTTCCCCTCCGTTTTTATTTTCCGCTGTCTTCATTTAAGTTGTCTTCTCCTCGATTCGCTTTTGTGAAAGTGGTAACTGAATAGTGAAGATCGTTCCCCTGCCGAGGCCGGAATCCGCCTGTATGCTGCCACCGTGATCGCGCAGAATTTTCGATACGATGGCCAGCCCCAGTCCGGTACCCTGGCCGGAGTCCTTTGTGGTGAAGAAAGGCTCGAAGATACGCGGCAGGTTTTCCGGGTCTATGCCCGAGCCGGTGTCCGAAATAACAATGCGCACCGCCCGTCCGTCAATCGGCTTGGCTTCAAGATCGAGCCGACCGCCGCTGCGCATGGCCTGTATCGAGTTGAGTATGAGGTTAAGAAAAACCTGCTGTAATTGGTTGTAGTCCGCCTCGATGGCGGGAAGGTCGGGATCGACGCGGAAATCGACAGTCACGAAGCTTTTCTCCAACTGAGTTTCGAGCAGGTTCAAAACACCTTCCATAACCTCCGGCAATTCCAGCTTGGTGTAATGTACTTTTTGAGGCCGTGAGAATTTCAGGAGATTGTCGATAAGCTTTGTCATCCGCTCTGTTTGGTGAATGATTGTCTGTAGCGATTCTCTTCGAGGGTTATTTTCGGGCAGATCCGCAAGTAAGTATTCGGCGCGGCCGCTGACGATATTCAGCGGCGTGCCCATTTCGTGGGCCAGTCCCGCGGTGAGTTGGCCGATGGCGGCGAGCTTTTCCGCGTGGATAACCTGCTGCTCGAGTGCTTTTTGCTCGGTAACGTCTCGTACAATAACGCTATAACCTCGCACCTTGCCCAGTTTGTCGCGCAAAAGGCTTATTGTCAAGTTCACGAGTATGTGATCCCCACCCCGGGTGGACATCTCGGACTCGTAGTTGCTTATCGAGCCTTCTTTTTGAACTAACTGTGAAATCCTTTCCAGTTCGTCCTCGATCTTGCCATGTTCCGGCCAAAGTATGCTGAGCGGTTTGTCCATAATCTCTTTGGCACGGTGTCCGAAGAGGTTTTCGGCGCCGATATTCCAGCTGACTATGTTGTGGTTTTCGTCAAGACCGACAATGGCGTCGGCGCTTGTGTAAAGAACGGCCTCGAGGAATTCTTTCGTTTGTTCTTCTTCGGTCACATCGCGTATGCTGCAAATACTTTCCATCGTTCCGGGCACCAGTCCCACGGTTATCGCCGCACGCCGTTCATCGCCTTTCTTGTTGACGAATGTGAACTCGTAGCTCAATGGCGCGCCCATCGGATTTACCCGGCGGCGTTCGTGATACCGGCCCATTCTCTCGCGCTCGGGTTGGGCCACAAGTTCCAGGAAGCTGATTTTCCCCTCAATCTCGTCCCGGGAATAACCGCTTATCTGGCAAAACCGGCGGTTGACTTTTGATATCGTTTTATCGGGTTCGAGGACGCAGACGGCGGTGCCGGAATGCTCGAACAGTATCCTGTAATATTCCTCGGTTTGTCGTCTTTCTTCAGATTTCTTAAACCTGTAAGTAACATCCTGTATAAGCTCGAGTACTTGCTCGACTTCTCCCTCGTCGTCAAGTATGGGGAAAGCGATAACCTCGTAGAATTCTCTTTGCCTGCCGCGATTGGTGGAGACCATACCGCGCTCCATAACGCGGTTTCTGATGGCCCATTCAGTAGGGCAATCATCGCATATCCCCTCAGGCACTCCTCGAACTTGCCCGCATGTCCACCCCTTAACCTCGCCGATTTCCTTGAAATTTTCTCTGGCGGCGCGGTTGGCCCATATCACCCTTCGCCGGCTATCCAGCAGCATAAGCTGTATGCCCAGAGCGCTGAACGTTTTGCCCGCACGCTCGAAATCGCCCATGCGGCGGCGCAGATAACGCAACTCTTCTTCCTGGCGAATTTTTTTCGAGGAGTCTTCCAAAAATTGTGCCTGATCGAGACGCCAGTGACTGCGAGCCATCGCTATCTCGAACGCCGCATAAACGTTCTCAACTTCCTTGATAGCTTTTGCCAGTTTCGGAACGCTCTTTGGTATCGCCTCGAATATCTGGTTGACTATAAGTTTTTTCCCAAGGCGAAAGGCTTTTATAAGGTCCGGCAGTCGTAGACCAAGACCCACTGCGCGGTGCGCAACTTCCTCACCATATTCGGAAGCTTCATTGAGGTTGCCGCCCTCGAAAATATGCACCGCCAACGACAGTTGGTCGTGGGTTATCTCATGCAGTTTTTTGCGCGAGTCTGCTTTGCTTTCAAGTTTTTCGCGGTACAAAGCCCTCGACCAACGCTGGTTTAAGCGGTCAATCCGGCTTTTCAGTTTATCGACTACCTCTGTTTCCACAGAAAATTCCTTTGCGATTTGTTACATTTTGTCCCAAACTCGGCCATAGCGACCCGCGACCGGAAATTATAATAACACTTGCGTTATTATTTTCAACGTAGACCGTAGGGGAAAGTGTTGATCTTCACCACAAAATAAAAAAGTCTTTTAACATTTTGACATCGAATATAGAGTAATGAATCCGACAAGCACAAGTACCTGTTCCAAAGGGACGGCAATCTTTCTTGGATGGATTTTCTTAAACTGCTTTGAGAGCCGTTTGGCGCTATTTATCTATCGGTTGTTTCGGCGGCAACATGTCGTTTAGGATTGAGGGAGAGGAGGTTGCTTAAAAACGCAGCCATTGTCAGTGCTGCAAAGAGCCATCCTAAAGTCTCTGCGATTCCTTCGCCCCACGCCAGGAGTCGCGGTCCCCACGGTATCGACGGCCCGGCGCCGAAGACTACCGGCGTTATTGCTTGAGCCTCGAAACGCCCGCTTTTGTAATCCACACCCGCAACATACCGCCCAGCTTCGTGCCTGACGTCACCGCCGGCTTTTTTCCCCGCCGCCGGTCCACCGGCTAACAGCAAAGGTTTGCCGGAAAGTTTCCTGAGAGCCGCATCGAGAGTGTTGGTATTTTCAGCCGGTCTTGTAACGCCCTTGACATATGCGCCGAGTAGCTTGGGATCGGTCGCCAGAAGCAATCTCTCGCCTTGAATGCCATAAGTCAACAATCGGGGCATATACGTCACGGAAATGCCTTTGAAACTCGACTGCCATGTTCCTATCACGCCTTTTTGCATGTGGCGCAACGATGCTTCCACACCATGCGGCACGCCGGTGAACAACACCGTGTGAACCTTGCCGCCATGGAGAAAATTGATAAAACCCACTTCCCGGCGGATTTGTCCAAGCAGGTCGCTGAGTTTAATATTCAATTCCCTGTCCAGCTCTTGTTCGATTTGCCATAAGTAGTTTGAAGGCATGGGCCGCTTGGCGAATATTTCTTTCGCCTTTTCCCAGAACAGCGGCGGATTGTCGATAACCAGTCGCGCGGCGGATAAAGTCTGTGGGTGAAGCCACTTGGGAGATACGCTGCCCCGCCCAAGCTGCCGCCACAACCGAACGATGGGCTTTTTCTTTTCAAGGGGTAGCCACGCGCGGGCCGCTATATCTCTTCTCTTCAGGTTAATTGCGACCAACGCCCCACCCCAGTTATCCACATCAAGCCATTCTTTCATAAGATTCTCGGCGGTGGGACTCGAGTTTTTCGAAGATAAGAGTTTTTGTATGACCGACGGCGAAATCGCAATTGAAACGTCTGCTTTATTTGCGAGACTCGATGGTAATTTCCACCATGTCGGAGTTGCCGAATTATCCAGTGCCCGGACGGTTTTCGCCGCGATTTCCCGAGGCCCGATGATCCACAAGTCTTTTACCCGGACGAATGTAAGATGCTCCTTTTGCATGGATTCGTACCCTTCGACCGGGTCGCTCGGCTTGAACCCCGAATTTCCCAGCAGCCATTCGCCGAAAGGCGCGAAGTAACCGGCGCCAACCGCGATTACGGGCGGCTGATCGGCGCTTAAAGCTATCGCCACCCGAAAAGGCCCCCACCCTATCCAATCGAAGGCGTCGCCAAGTGTGCTCTTGAATCGATCCCGTTGCACACCCCATGCCTTCAGGATCCGCTTGCCTCGCTCGGAGGTTTTCCAGCGTTGAATAGCGTCGGAAGATATAATCAGGTTTTCGGCGTAAAGTAATCGCCGCGCTTGAAAACATACCTCACAGGCGCCCAATACACGACGCATGGGATTGGGCCTACCCCCCAGCAACAGTACCACGAGAGCGGAAAAAAGAAGGGCGGCTGTAACCGCCCGGATAGTGTTTTTACGTCTATTGCTCAACGTTTATCAATTCGTCCGAACCGTATTTACTAATTCTATTTTTCATTCCGCCTTTTTAGGCGACAGCAGCTTTACGGTAAGGTATAGGAATAGAATTGTAAAAACGTAAAGAAGCAACTTAAGAACCCAAATGACGAGCACTGTCGTCGAGCGTGTTCCGCCGCCGGTGTGACCGTCAAAAAGCTTCACCGGCAGTACTGTCGCTATCGCCACCTCGGTCGGTTTGGTTTCGAGGTTAACTCCGGCCAGCAAATTGAGTCCCTCGACAAACGTACCAACTTCCTCATCTAAACTTGCGGTCACTCCATTATTCTTCAGTAACGCATATATATCCGCGACCACCAATCCCTGGATTTTGATGGGTATGTTTTCGAAAAGTTTGCGCATTTTATTGTTTTTGAATGCGTTTCCGCGCGGTGTACCCAGGAATGCTTCGAGATTGCTCGACGAAGCCAGGCACATCGTGTCGTCGTCGAGGAAGGTATAGTCCAAAGGCTTCGTGCCAACCGTGGAATACACTTCCGCGCTATGCACTACTCGAGGGCTTTCGATCTCCGGCAGAGTGGTATCGGGTTGTTCCGGGGCCGTCATCACGGGTTCAGGTGCGGGTGCGGGGCTGCCGGTGGCCTGAGAGAGCGCTTGCCTTGCCAGCGAAGCCGCGAGTTGGGCCTGTGTGCTTGCTGAAGAATAATTGCCCGAATTCCAACTGGACTTTGCCTGGCTCAAAGCGGCGCCGGCGGCAGTGAACGTGGAGGCGGCCTTCGAGTCCGCACCGGCGCTTTTGGCTTCCTCCAGAAGCTTCATTACCACCTCAAGCGCCCAAGCGCATCTGGCCATTTCCAGAGCTTTTTGCGAAAGCTTCGTACCCTCCTGGGCATTACCGGCGGAGTAAGCCTTGTCTGCCGCGTCAAGCTGTTCCTGGGCCTTGGACTGTTGTTCCCAGGCGTACATAAATCCCTTTTTGTTCAGAATATTGTCAGCCTGGTTGTACAAGGTCTTTAACGCGGTTTCGGCCAACTCATTTGCTTTTCGGGCAAGCACAACGGCTTCCACCGAGTTGGCGTCTTCGAGGGCATTGCGGGAACCTTCAAGGGCTTCCTGCGCGAGAGTTAACAACTCGGCGGCAAAGGATTCGGCTCCACCGCCTACGGCGGTCTCGATCATTTTCTCCGCTGCGGAAATTTCCTCACGGGCCACTGTATTTTCGGTCTGTTCCATCCAGTTATGCATGCCCGGGGTGGTGTTGATACAATAAACAGTGTGAGATTCAGAATTGGTCGCAAACACAATAAGATTTATTTCACCGGTGAGATATTTCAGGAGTAATTTTTCGTCTTCGACACCAAAAATTTTCTTCAGAGAAGTCGCCAGATCGGCGGTGGGGGAACTCTCCCCAAACAGTTCACTGGTGTCGTTAAATAAATCAACGTAGTTTTTTGCAGTCATCCCCGCGCCTGCCATATATCCGTCCGGCAGCAGGTCGGGCCACTTCATTTCCGATTCAGGTTGGTCGATGATTTTTATCAAGGGATTGCCCGGGTCGGAAAGAACCGTGGTCCTGATCTTCAATCCCGATGTGCCGGTTTCGGTGGAATATACAAGCGCGATAAGCTTATCGAGGCCGAACTTCTCGACAGTTTCGCACATCATGGCTTTGGTGGCCTCGTCGCTCATAAAATGAGCAAGGATGTTTGGCACCAGCAACGTCAGCCTGAAGTCGGGGGTTTTCGATTTCCATGCCGCCTTGGCCTTTTTCCAAACCTTTGATTCTCCCAGCGGTTTGGTGTTAAGCTTGACCTCCTCGGCAACTTCATTGCCGTTATCGTCAGTTTTGGTGATTTTTGCTTTCATCATGGTACCGTGAGCTACATGTATCGCCCGTTTGACGTCCTGGGGATCGCCGAGTATAACGAGGTTGCGCAGGAATGCGAATGCCAGGACGGGCTTTTCGTCTTCAGGTTTTTTAGACAGAGATACCGCTCTCCCGGACACGACGCCACCGGCCATCTTTGCCGAACGACCTATATCCAGCGTCACAAGCCACTGCGGCTCCGGGGATTCCATCAATTTAGCAGGATTACCGTAAGCGGCGACATAAATTCCCTTGATAACCGCGCCACCGACGGACATTCCCTTTTTCAGTTGTTCGAGGTCGAGTTTATGGCCTTCGGCTTTTTTCTCGGCTTTTTCTTCTTCGTTTTTAGGAGGCGGGACGACGTGAAATACGGTTACACCCTCTTCAACCTCCTTGTAAATCTTGGGCTGCTTGCGATCTCCACCACCTCCGGCGGCCAGGGCGGTGTTTATCTTGGCTAGCATAACCTTGCCGGTCTTGGTTTCGAAAAACTTCTTGGCTACCGATGAATTGAGCACTTTCAGCGGTACGTCCATCGGCTGGAGAAGCTGGATGACTACGTTTGCATCTTCCGGAAAAACAGACTCATAGGTATGAGTCCTCCAACCGCTGACGACAAAATAAAAGCAAATTACAAACAGTATAAAAAACACTATGGCTAAAATAACTCTACCCGCTTTCATGGGACTTGCCCTCCTTTTCTTGGTAACCTTTAGTTTCATGTAGTCTATAACAACGCAAAAGTCAAGAGACGCCCGAAGTTGCAAATGATATGGTGGAAGCTCGAATGACAATAAGCGGGTGTTTTATGCATTGCTCTTTACATTACCGGCATACCGATATAAATCGCTTGACATCAGTACATTCTTTCATCGGTTTGACAGCCCGGGTTTCCTGCGCAAAAATCCAAGCATGCTTCATCAGCGCTTGAAAGGTATCTCCGGCATTTCGGATTGGAAGTGCTACGGCGATGTCGGCCTTTCGAGCGGGCCGACGGGCGCGATTTTACTTTCCCGGCAATCGCGCCGTCCGAAGCCGGGCGACTGGTGGCTGTCAGCGACGCTTGAAGCCGCGAAATCGCTTGCTAAAGAAGGCCGAACCATCATTTGCGGCGGGGGTATATTACACCTCGATTTTGCGCGTTGGGCTGCGCATCGGGCGGGGGCGGTGGTTTGGGTGGACGTGCCCGGTGGGGGAACTCGAAAGAAAGATGAGGCCACGCCGGAATGGTGCGATCTCCGCATCAAGTCGGCTACTAAAGTTAAATCCGGCAAAAAGGAGATTATGACGGCGCGCGACAGGTGGGTCGTCGAGTTGGCCGACAAGGTTATCGCCGTTTCTGTTCGGGCCGATGGGAATATGGAAAAACTGGCCGAATGGGCCCTCGATGCCGGTAAGGAAGTGCTTGTCGCAGAACCGCCCCGACGCAATAAATCCACTCATGGCAACTTTAATCTTTTGGCCGCCGGCGCAAAGCCGGTGCAATTGCCGGTCACTCCGCGGCCATTGGAACAACAGATTTTGCCTTTTTGGAGAAAGTCTTGCGTGGACCCCGCCGGGCTTACGAATTACCTTTGGCATTTTACGCGTGAATGCGCGGGGCCGTGGCCGGGCCAGGAGTGGGATGAATATTTCAACAATCTAGTCGTCGGCAAGCCCGAAGCGGCCCACGAGGCTATAGATTCGCTCGAGCGAATTCTGAGCGAAGGAGTTATAAGGGCGCATGGAGGCATGGTGCGGGGCGGCTACAAGGTGGTTTGCTGGTCGGATCGGTCGCCGGCCGAAATTGCTTTGAAGCCGATTTACCGCAGTGCACTGGGCAGATGGAATTTCAAACCATACGCCGTCGGTATTCGGTATGAAGTGGCCAAGCGGCTCGGCACGAGGCCGGTTCAGTATGGCGATGAGGACGAATATCGCAATATGCCTGAGGAAGAACGCTTTCTGTTCCAGCCGGCATCCACCAAAACCGCCGATTGGCGTCGCGAGGAAGAATGGAGAACTTTGGGAGACTTTCCGCTCGACAACATCGATCCCACCGACGCCGCTGTGCTCGTTCGCACATCCACCGAACCGGCACGCATAGAACGAGCAAGCCGATTTCCAACTATCGTTATCGAGGAGATTTTAGCCTGGGAAAATCGAAAATGATGATACGGGGAACAACTTGGGATACTAATGTCCCGGCTCGCCGCGTATTACGTCCAGCGCGTGAGGCAACGCATCAAGTATCGCCTCGAGGGATTCGACGGCGCCTTTTTCGCTTCCGGGAAAGTTTATAATGAGAGAATGGCGGCGAATTCCGGCGATCCCCCGGGAAAGCATCGCCATGGGCGTTTTCTGCAAACCCGAAGCGCGCATCGCTTCCGAGATGCCCGGAGCTTGCTTGTCCAGCACCTCGGTTGTCGCCTCGGGCGTTACGTCTCTGTCCGCGAAGCCTGTCCCACCGGTGGTGAGTATGAGGCTCAAGTTTACATCGTCCGACCATTCCCGAAGCCTGGCGGCGATGATATCCTTTTCATCGGGTACGATTTCATAGCGCTCGACCTTCCACTCCATCCGCTCGATGATCTCCCGGAGACGTTTCCCGGCGGTGTCTTCTCGCTCGCCCGCGCTGCCCATATCGCTGATGGTGAGAATCCCGACCGTTATCATGGTTTCAGCCTCCTATTTCGGACATCCAGCGCTTATTGTCGGAGAAAACCGGCGCGTTTCGCCTTGGCTTGAGTCGTACCGCTTCCCTGTATGTTTCGAGTACCTTTTCATCGTCGGCGCCGCTTCGCATCAGGTCGAGCACGTCCGTTTCCGAGGAGCTGAACAGGCATCCGCGCAGCTTGCCGTCGGCGGTCAGGCGCATCCGTGTGCATGTCGAGCAGAAAGGCTCGGTCACGGCGCTTATAAAACCGATGCGACTTCTGCCGCCCGGAAGGCCGAACAATCTCGCCGGTCCGCCGGAGTAATCACCGGCACGCTCGAGCTTTCCAAAGGCCGCCTCGATTTGCTTTTTCACCTCTGCCGACGCGACGAGCGCGTCACCTTTGCGGTTGCAGCATAAAATCCCGGCGTTCGCGGCCACCGGCATCAACTCGATAAACCTCACCTCGATAGCTCGTTCGGCGGCGAATTGCGCGAAATCCACCACTTCATCGTGATTAACGTCGCGCATCACCACCACGTTGACCTTCACCGGCTCGAGCCTCGCTTCAAGTGCGGCGTCGATACCAGCCAGAGCCTGTTCGAGCTTAGCCCCTCGAGTGATGGTCGGGTATCGCTCCGGATTGAGGGTATCCAGACTTATCGTTATTCGCCCAAGCCCCGCTTTTTTAAGCGTTGCGGCCTTTTCGGCCAACAGCACGCCGTTGGTGGTCATCGCGAGATCGTCAAGCCCGTCGATGGCCGCCAGCATTTCCACCAACCTCTCGACGTTTTGTCGTACCAAGGGTTCCCCGCCGGTCAGGCGCACTTTGCGCACACCACTCGTTACCGCAGCGCGAACCACCCGCTCGATCTCCTCGAAACGCAAGATTTCATTATGCGGTTTCGTCTTAATTCCTTCGGGAGGCATACAGTATATACACCGCAAGTTGCAGCGGTCGGTCACCGAAACTCTAAGCGTGTCCACAACGTTCAAAGAAATTCTCCTGTCGTATACCGCCCTGTCAAGCGCGCTTCCCGGATTTTTTCGAGCGCTTGTATGTGCCCGACCGGCCGCCGGATTTGCTTTCGAGCCGGAGGTCGGTTATTTCCATCCCCCGGTCCATAGCTTTGGCCATGTCGTACACGGTGAGCGCCGCCGCCGCCGCCGCGACCAGCGCCTCCATCTCGACGCCCGTCTTACCCTCGACGGCGACTTCCGTTTTTATCACAAGGGCGTTTTCCTCGAACTCGAATTCCACTCCCGCATGCTCGATTGCAAGCGAATGCGTGAGCGGGATGAGTTGATCCACTTTTTTGGCGGCCATGATTCCCGCGATACGCGCCACGGCCAATACATCGCCTTTCTTCAACTTGTTCTCGCGTATGGCCTCGATGGTTTCAGGCGACATGACCACTCGCGCGCTAGCTCGAGCGCGGCGCCGGGTTCGAGCCTTTCGCCCGATGTCCACCATCCGCGCCTTACCCTCTTCATTCACATGCGTGAGCTTGGACATGACTATTACTCCAAGTGTAGGATGTTTATTTCTTCACCGGCACGCAGTTCCGTTACTTCACCCGGCACATCCACCAATGCGTCCGCTTCCACCATGCTTCGAAGTACCCCCGATTGCTGCGCGGGGAAGAGCTTTATATGGAGACGACCATCTATTTCCTTCAACTTGCCCCGCAGAAACTTACGTCGGCCGGCCCTGGTGGTGGCATCCTCCATGAGAAACGCCTTCCCGCGCCGCAGCCCGATTTCGCGCTTGCCGAGCATCACGTCAAGAAGGGGCGTTACGAAAAGCCCGAATGTTACCATGCAGGACACCGGGTTGCCGGGCAGACCGATAACGAAGCGCTCGTCATCTATTCCCGCGAACGTCGGCATGCCGGGCTTGATGAAAACTTTATAGAACAACTTTTGCACGCCAAGTTCCAGTAGAATATTCTGCACCAGATCGTAGTCCCCGACGCTGACCCCGCCCGATAAGATAACAACGTCGTAATTAAGAGTGACCATGAGTTTTTTCTCGAGCGTCCGTCTGCGATCCGACGCGATACCGAAGAATTTCGCCCTGGCGCCTCGGGCCATGGCAAGACCGGTTAGCGAGTATCCATTCGAGTTGTATATCTGTCCGGGCAGAAGTTTTTTGCCGGGGACGACGATTTCGCTGCCGGTGGACAATATTGCAACCTTCGGCTTGACGCCCACTTTCACCATGGTGCGTCCCGTCGAGGCGATCATTCCCATTTCGGCGGCCCTGATGAGCGTGCCGGATTGTATCACCTTTTGGCCTTTTTTAACGTCTTCTCCCACCAAAGCGATATTCTCTCCCCCGGCAACTTTCTTCTTTATCAGAACGCCGCCTTCTTTTCGTCCGGTATATTCGACCATAACCACGGCGTCCGCGCCGCGAGGGATGGGCGCCCCGGTCATTATTCGCGCGGCGGTGCCGTTTCGAAGTCGTTGTTCTCCGACATGTCCCGCCGGTATATCTTCGAGTACTTTCAGCTCGACCGGCGATTTGGCCGACGCCCCGGCAGTGTCCGCCGCTTTAACCGCGTAGCCGTCCATCGCGGCCTTGTCAAACGGAGGTATCGAAAGAGGACTCTTGATGTCCTCGCGCAGCACGCGCCCGAGGCTCTTGATCACCGGCGTTTCTTGAACTCCAAGCGGTTCGGCTTTCGATAATATTTTTTTTACGGCTTCCTCGGGCGTAATCATATTTTCCTCTCTTTTTTATCGTGTTTTCGTAGAGGTACGGCATGCCGTACCCTTCCTTAACCGAATTTCTCATTCAAGCATCCTCATATCTCCAGGTGGAATGCGTGCCGCCACTCGACTGCCGAGCGTTATGTTTTTTCCCTTGAGTTGAGCGTATTCCAATTCGACCCTCAGGCTGATAGCTCCGTCGATACGAATTCGCACCTTATCGCCTCGAATTTCCATGCGCGTTACCGTGCCATCCAGGCGGTTTATTGCATCTCCCCCGTCCGACGCCGGCTCTATATCGATGCACGAAGACGGTATCGAGAATCGAACCGTTCCCGTTCTCTCTTCGGGTATGGCCACTCGAACGCCGCCCCTCAGTCGCACGAACCTGGCGCCGTCCTCCGACTCCACGCAGCCGCTGAAAACGTTCTCGATACTTTGTTGGGTTGTTTTTCCAGCGGACATGTGTATCACATTGTCGGTCAGCCTGTGCGCCTGCGCGATATTGTGCGTGGAAAAAATTACGCTCGCCTCCGAACGCTCGTTAACGTCTTTGATAAGCGCCTCGACCATTTCCACCCGTGCGGTGTCCACCCCTGCCGTGGGTTCGTCCAATAAAATCACATCCGGCTTGAACACCAAGGCCCGAGCGATAGCCACCCTTTGCGTCTCGCCGCCGCTCAAACCTCGAACGGATCGATCCTCGAAGCCGGCAAGGTCCACCAGTGACAAGGCTTCGCGTATGCGATAACCCCATTCTTCACGATCCATCCCCCTTACCATTAGTCCATAAGCGACGTTTTTGAAAACGGTACCCCGAAAAAGGAACGGAGACTGGTCAACCATCGTAACCGAGCGGCGCAGGTTATAAAAGTCCTTTGCGCAGACCGCCTCTCCCCTGAAAAATATTTCTCCCTCGTCGGGTGCTTCCAGGAATGCCATCAGTTTCAGTAGAGTGCTTTTTCCCGCTCCGTTCGGCCCAACCACCGACGTGAGGGCGCCTTCGGCGATGGACAGACATTCTATATCCAATATCGCCCGCCCGCCGACGGTACGTTTCACTCCACGAAGCTCATACAGGTCCGCTGCGTTCATACCTTGCGCCCCAAAAAAGCGTTTACCGTCAGGTTGATCGACAGTGCCACAACAAGCAGTATCATCCCGAGCGTGATTCCGAGTATAAAATTTCCCTTTGCGGTTTCGAGAGCGATGGCAGTTGTCATCGTGCGGGTGTAGCCCCGGATGTTGCCCCCGACCATAATCGCCGACCCCACTTCCGCGACAACTCGCCCGAAACCCGCGATAACTGCCGCAATTATCCCGAGTCGTCCTTCTTTGAGCACCATCCATGCCGATTGCGAAGCGCCGGCTCCGAGCGACTCGGCGGTCTTGCGGACGCGTTCGTCGACCCCGCTCGCCGCTGCGTATGTCAACGCGGTGATTATCGGCACGGCAAGTATAAATTCTCCAACCACTATAGCGGTGGGGGTATATAAAATGCCCAAAAAACCGAACGGCCCGGATCGGCTTAAAAGCATGTAAACCAAAAGGCCCACCACGACGGTCGGTAAGGCCATGAGGGTGTTCATAACTGCCACCAGCGAGCGTTTTCCCCGGAAATCGCGCACTGCGACAATGAACCCCAAAGGGACGCTCACGATAGTGGCCAGAGCCGTTGCGGCAAGGGATACCTTGAGGGATACCCCCATTATATTGAAAGTCTCGATTCCTAATTCCGCAGCGCCCATCTCAGTTTTTTTTCTCCTGCGGTACCGCCGTCGGATGGAAAAGGACCTCACCCTCTTTCTTGAAGGAGCCTATAAGCGCCTGCACTTTGGGCGAGGTGATCCATGCGATAAACATCATTGCTTCCATGTAACGTGCATGCGGGTGTCGCGAAGGATTGACCGCGATGATCGAATAAGGGTTTTCTAATAGCGGGTTGCCCTCAAAGGCCGCTATAAGGCCGAGAGGCTTCCCTATCGCAAGGAATGTTCCCCGGTCAGTTAACGTATAACCTTCCTTTTCCCTAGCGATGCGCAATGTGGCTTCCATCCCCTGTCCGGTTTCGAAGTAATTGTTTTTCGGCGGTGGGCCGCCCACAATAGCCCACAGTTTCAGCTCTTTCTTGTGCGTGCCGGAATCGTCTCCCCGGCTGAAAAAGACCGAATTCGATCTTTTGATTTTTTTTAGCGCGTCAGTGAGCGTTTTGGCTTTTTTCAGGCCGGCAGGGTCGCTCGGGGTGCCCGCAATAAGGAATTGGTTGATCATCACCGCGCGTCGGTTGACGCCGAAACCCGCTTCCATAAAGACCGCCTCAGCCTCGGGAGCATGCACTATAACCACGTCCACATCCCCTCTTTCGGCAAGCTTGAGCGCTTTGCCGGTGCCGACCGGTATTACGTCCGTCTTGATATTAAAACGTTTCTCAAAATCGGGCAGGATAAAGTTCAGCAGGCCCGTATTGTCCGTGCTGGTGGTGGTGGCCAATCTAAGCCTCGTCTTTTTAGCTGTCGTTGATGCGATTGCAAGAGAAACAAACAGCGCCACTAAAAATGCGATCGGCAAGTAATTTGTTCGTCCACTCATTTTTTCAACACCTCCGGGAGAAAAAAATAAAACCGCCGACCCCGTGCTGGAATCGGCGGAATATTCACTCCACAAGTCCAATCTCCTTTCCAAGCACGGGAGGCGCGGCCGTTTCCAACCGAACCCTGTCGGCTTGCCTCCATAGGTCCGATGCCCACAGGAGAACAAGCTCGGAGACTAAGCAAAGGCTATCATATTACATTTGCAACGTCAAACACTTTTATTTGGTTACTGTTGCAAAATCGCAATTGCGAATCAAAGCTTTTTTTTATGGTACTTCGGAGAATACCGTGAAGACCCGGATATGGATGGCAATTTCTGTTTATGTTCTCGTGGCAATAGTCAAGAAGCGTCTGGACACTGTCGAAAACCCGGCCGCTCGATGTAGTTCGCCGAACCTGTTGCGCGGAATATTACGCTTCCTACAGATCCGTATGGACCCACGCGGCCATGCTCGAAATAACAGCCCTGGAAAGCTACATTTTTTCACAAGTTCTTCATCCAAAATGACAATTTGGGACTTTTTACGAAACCAACAATAGAAAGAGAAAAACCCTTTCCTATTCAAGTCTCAGGTGGGGGAATCAAGATCGACACACTTCCCCTTTTAGCTAAAGAATGCGCTACTCGATTCGATAGCTTATCAGAAGTGTTTCTCCACCGGAAATTAAGAAACACGTTGAGCGATTGTGAGGGAGCCGTTGACATCGGCGAATTTATATGTTTCATTTCTTGGACGATTCGGCAGTTGATTAAGACGATAAAACTGATTAAATAGAGTTGAAAGAAAATGAAATTCGACGGCAAAATACGGCGTTGGTTTGCTCACATTTTTGTGCTGCTTATGGGTTGTCTGCTCGGGTGGTATGTTGAAAAGATATTCCATGGAGGGCGTTGGGTCGGGTCGGCTCTCGCCGATAAGCTCATTTGGATGGAATCAGGAGCCTTGGGCTTATGGATTTTCTGGAATATGTACGCATTGCTGTTGGCGCAATTTTCCTCGGGCGATTTTTCAAAAAGTCGCCGACATGACGCATGGACTTATTTGCCGTTCGTTTTTCTTTTGCTTCATCCCGGCATGGTTCCTTTCGTAAAGTCGCTGGGGCGCGGTCAATTAGTTTCCCTTTGGCTTGGCTTTTTAATTGGAACGGTTTTAATCGTTAAACTGATTTATGCAGTGGCGGTCTTTTCCTCGGTGCGATGGGCTTTTGCGACTTTTGGAGCATTATGTTTGGGTTTTCTGGTCACTTTATTGCATATTAAGCCTCCCAGTTTCTTCGAGGCGTTTACCTTCAGGATTCTGGTGGATACCCAGTTTACGGCACTCGCTATTCTGGGCGTTGCGGCGTTGTTGACCGGCATAACAAAGCGAAAGAGAAACCTGGCTATTGTCGGAGCGGCGATGCTGATCGTCGGAGTCGTCGTCTGGAGGTCGGCCAAAGTCCCGCCGCCGGCTCCTCCCACGCTTCCCGGCGCCAGGAATATTATGTCTTTCCCACAAGCCCAATCTTTAGGGTTGTTTGCGCAATCCAAGGGAATTTTTAAAGTACGAATCAAGGTGCTCGACGAGCAACGAGACGTATTGCATTTCATCAAACCGGCCGAAATTAGCGAGACGGTGGCGATTGGGCCGAAATCCGCTCTCAGGTTCGGGGTGGCGGTTCCGTTTTTTGCGCCGGGACTTTCCGACGCCGGTGTCGATTTCTCTCTGTCGGCGAACTCGCAAGTGATATGGACGCATAAATTGGACCCGTTACACCGGCGAGAAGATCGGGATTGGCACGACTTTACGGTAGATTTAGGCCCCTGGGGCGGAACTACGGTTGAATTGACGCTTCGCACCGAAGGCGCGGACCACGGCTCGATCAGCACTCCACGACTATTTTCACCTGACCGCAAAAGCCAACGCCCTAATGTTGTGGTATTGCTCGTGGACACGCTTCGGGCGGATCACGTCGGCTTCGGCGGCTATAAGCGTCAAACCAGTCCGAAATTGAGCATCTGGGCATCCAAAGGAACCGTATTCGAGAATACTATCAGCACCGCCCCGTGGACCGAGCCGGCCACCGTCACGTTATTAACGGGTATGCTGCCCGATCAAATGGGTCTCGGCTTCTTCATGAAAGTAATGCTATCCCCCGATTCAAAGACAATAGGGGAATACTTGCGAGAAGAAGGATACATGACAGCGGCTTTTTCCGGAAATCCCATGATTTGCACCATGCTTCGTTTTAACCAGGGATTCGATACGTTCAGCGATCGGTGCACGGAGTATTTTGATCATCGCAGCGGTGAATGCTTGACCGGAGAAGCGATCGAATGGATCGATTCGCGGGCGGAGTCTCCTTTCCTGCTCTATATACACTACATCGACCCGCACGATCCGTACAATCCTGCACAACCTTACAAAAATCGCTTTTCGCTGGGATATACCGGGAAAAACGAGAAAATACGCAAGGGGCAAATTACCTTCAGGCGCGATCAACAAATTAAGTTGCCCGACAGCGACGTGCAATACCTGATGGATCAGTACGATGGGGAGATTGCGTATGCCGATGAGCAGATAGAGCGTTTTCTAAGATATTTGTCGGATCGCGGTATTTTGGATAATACCATACTCGTCATAACTTCCGATCACGGAGAGGAGCTTCTTGAACACGGTATTTTAGGCCACTTTTTTAATTTGCACCAAACGCTTCTGCACGTCCCGTTGATTTTTATCGGTCAGGGAATACCGGCGGGTATGAGGGTTAAGGAACCGGTGTCACTGGCGGATGTGTTGCCGACAATTCTTGATTCGCTCGATATTACTCCGGAAAAGAATGTTTGGGGAAAAAGCTTGATGCCTCTCATATCCGGTAAAAAGGAAGAACCGCGGTTTTGTTTCAGTCAAATGGATTCCCCCGAGCGTCAACAATGGTCGATGGTGCGAGGGCGATACAAGCTTATAATGTCGAAAAAGAGCCGCAAAAAAGAGTTATACGACATACGGAACGACCCCGGGGAATTTCGCAATCTGGCGGGCACGGGGATACCGGAGGAAGAAATATTATACAAGGAAATACTCCACGTTTTGGATTGGATCAACAACCATAGGGTCAGGCCGTGGATGGGTTCGAAAGACAAGCGGCGCAGAGTGGAAAAAGACCGCCTGCGGCGCATGAAAGCGCTCGGCTATATAGGAAATTAAAGTGATTTAACAGTCCATTATCTTATACCATTTTTTATGTTTGTTATTCAATACCTTAGGCGACGGCAAGATGTGCCACCCCCCGTTCGCCGGCTTCGGCGGGCAAGCTGTGAGTAAGGTTTTTTATGAAAAATAAAGGCAACCCCATCATTGCGGGATTGCCAATCCAGCAGCTTGGCCCGAGAAGGGCCCGCTACTTTTTGTCCCTAACCTGAAGTTCGGAAAGGGCTATTTTTTTAATGCCCACCTCTTGGTGGGAGCGTTCTAATAACAGTACTCTGCTATATCGTAGGCGGACGTTGTCTCATAACCATCGTCGGTTTCATACCAGCAATCGTCATAATCACAGCATGCTCGCATATAGCAACTACCGTAGGTATACCAGTTGCTGCATTCCGTGCCAACACCACTGCTGCTATCGTCACAGCTCAGGCCGCCGATAGAGAAAAGAGCGAGCACCAGAGTAGCAAAAACGGCGATTAAAATTTTCTTCATTTTACGACTTTTCATTGAGTTTTCCTCCTTCTTAAGGAATTATTTTTGGTTAATGTTAGCGATTCACCCTTATCAATAGTTCGGCATTTTATACCTGTTTTTCCTATTTGTCAAGTGCGGAAGCAAAAAAAACGGATTATTTTTTTGCTATTATTTGCGGAAAATTATGATGGTGAGAGTTTCTTGCAAAAAGAATGATTTGTTTAACACCGGTATATCTAACCCGAATTATTCTCACGGGTCCCAAGGCCCGCGTTCCTGAGGAATCCCGCTGAAAGCGGGATGTCTCGAAGGGCGCGGGCCGCTTAACCGTTACCCTTCGAGCCATACGGCCTGTCTAGGACGCTTTGCTCCTCAGGGCTAACGGTTTCGCTAATTACACACTGCTTTTCGGCACTTCTGCGATTTCATTTTAATTTCAACAACTTATTCCCAATTGGCGAAAATTCATGAATAATGTGCGGGCTAAAGTTGCAACAGACAAGGGATTTAAATCCCTGCCTGCCGCAGGCAAGCCTTGTCTCAGGTGAAACATGCTCGGTTGCCTTGTTTTTGCAAGAAGCTCAGGAAAAAATTACAGGAGGGTGGATATGAATATTTTTGCGGATAAAATAGCCGTTATCACGGGCGCGGGATCCGGGATCGGCAAGGCGTTGGGGGAAGAACTGGCGCGGCGCGGGTCGCATGTGGTGATATCCGACGTAAATTCGGAACGGATCGAGAAAGTCGGCGAGGGTATAAAAAAAACCGGCGGAAAGGCAACGGCGCTGACACTCGACGTATCGGATTATGACGCGGCCAAAAAAATGATCGATGATGCAGTGGCCGAGCATGGCCGGTTGGATTACATCTTCAACAACGCCGGTATTGCGGTCGGTAGCGCGGCGCGGGACGTTTCCATTGACGACTGGAACAGCGTTCTCGCAGTAAACCTGCACGGTGTCGTTAACGGCGTTGCAGTGGCTTACCCTCTTATGCTAAAACAGGGCTCCGGGCATATCATCAACACCGCCTCCATTGAGGGCCTGGTCCCCTTTCCGATGACGGCTTCTTATGTAGCTACCAAGTATGGCGTAGTCGGGCTGTCGAATGCTCTTCGAATCGAGGGAGCGGATCATGGTGTCAAGGTCAGCGTGGTATGCCCCGGATACGTTAAAACGAGGATTTTTCATGATGCAAAATTGGTAAACGTCGACCGGGAGAAATTGATCGATAGACTCCCCGAGAAAGCGGGTGTTACCCCGGAAGAATGCGCGATCGAGATTTTGCGAGGAGTCGAGCGTAATAAAGCTTTTATCGTGGTTACGCGCTTCGCCAAAATAATGTGGCTGATTCACCGCCTCAGCCCGAACTTGATGATCTGGATGATGAAAAAATCGTTTAACAGGGCTCGAGAGGAGGGAATAGTGAATGAAAATCCTTAGGGGAAAAGTGGCGGCGATAACTGGCGCGGCGTCGGGCATCGGGAGGGAGTTGGCGACAAACTTTGCCAAAGAAGGATGCTCGGTGGCAATATCGGATATAGATAAAGAAGGCCTGGATGAAACGGCTGAGTTGACCTCGACCGAAGGTGTTAAAGTCAGCGCGCACATTGTCGATGTGGCCGACCGCGAGCAGGTGCATCAGTTTGCTGAAGATGTCGTCGAGCAACACGGCAAGGTTAATATCATTATCAACAACGCCGGAGTGGTTGTTGCCGACACTCTCGAGGATGTGACTTACGAGAATTTGGAATGGCTCTGGGGCATCAATTTCTGGGGCGTCGTTTACGGGTCGAAAGCTTTTCTGCCCTACATTAAACAACAACCCGAAGGCCATATAGTAAACATATCCAGCATCAACGGTTTTGTTGCGTGGCCCTATAACGGTCCTTATTGCGCGGCGAAATTCGCCGTAAAAGGTTTTACCGAATCGCTATTGCAGGAGATGAGAGGCACGACGGTAGGGGTTTCATGCGTTCACCCCGGTGGGATTAAAACCGATATCGCTCGAAACGCGCGTTTTATCAAATCGGGCCGGCCTGAAATCACACGAGACGAGGGGGCGGAGTTGTTTGAAAAAATATGTATAACCACCGCCGATAAAGCCGCCCGGACAATAATCGCCGGTATAAAGAAAAACAAAAGGCGCATTCTGGTCGGCCCCGATGCTTATGTGTTCGATGCACTGACAAGATTGATCCCCGTTACGCACACCAGATTGTGGGGATTTCTTTTGAGAAAAAGGGATTAGTCGTGATGACGGCGCAATTCGAGTTCGTTTTGAAAAATAACAGGGAGGGAAGAAAATGACGGAGCAAATCAAGGTCAGTCGAGAAGACGCGGTGGAGATAATCGCATTTTGCAACCCGCCGATGAATTTCATTTCCAATGTGATGTTGAAGGAGTTTTATGAAGAGCTTACCCGTGTGCGCGTGGACGATTCCGTCCGCGTGCTGGTTTTGACGGGCGGCATGGAGGACTCCTTCATCACCCATTATGACGTGGCGGAACTGGTGGAATACAGCAAGACGGCTCCGGGAGCGCCGGCGGCTTTGAACAATATTATATCGCGTTTGATTTACGGTTTTCTCAGCAGGGTTCACCGGCACGCATGGCTGGAGAATTTTGTGATTAAGGGTCTTGCCTCGAGAACGCCCGTCGAGCAGGGCATATTTTACTGGTCGCGCTGCATGGAAATACTCGATACCTATCCCAAGCCGATAATCGCCGCCATAAGCGGCATGAGCCTTGGAGGCGGATGCGAGATATCTCTCTGCTGCGATTTCCGATTCATGGCGCGTCATACGAAGGATCAATACCGCATCGGCCTTCCCGAAGTCCTCGTCGGAATCATACCCGGCGGTACAGGCACTCCGCTGCGCTTGCCCCGCATCGTCGGCGAAGCCAAGGCGCTCGAAATGCTGATGACCGGAAACCTTTATACCCCTGACGAAGCGGAGGCCATGGGCTTGATCCACAAAGCGCTCGACCCGGACGATCTCATGCCCCACGCCATGGAACTGGCTCAAAGGCTGTCCAGGGGCGCTCCGATTGCGCTGAGGTCGATAAGGGAAAACGTCCGTAAGGGCGCCCGACTAGCATGGCCGCAGGGGCGGGTCGTGGACTTGGCCGTCACCAACAGGGCGATGTTGTCGGATGACGCCATAAGGGGTATGAGCAGGTACGTGGAAGAGGTCGAGAAGTACGACGCCTTCGACCTCGATATGACGCTCGAAGCTACCGAGGACCTCCGCGCCGGCCGCGAGGTGGAATACAAGGGCAAGTAGTTCTATACCTAAATTGAGCGATTCTTTCATGCCGGAATGTATCCGCGCCCTTCGAGACGGCCGGCCGATTTCCTGAGGAATCCCGCCGAAAGCGGGATGTCTCGAAAGGTCGGCCGGCCTCCTCAGGGAATCGGGCAATATAAGCATGGTTATTTCTGATACACTGCACTAGCCTACCGGCCTGGTCATCTCGATATCTTCGAACCCTCTGATTCCTCTTGCATTTAAGTGAGCGAGAAAAGTCAGGGGCTCGCTGTGACCCATGTTCCATAGTTTTTTCTTGCCGAATCGTGGGAACTCGATCACGCGCTCCTCACTACAGGCCGGAACCATCACCCGCTTGCCCCCACGCCACCGCCCATCTCATCGGCTCCTCCTAAAACCATGACTTTCCTGACAAAACCCCCTTTCACTTTAAGGCGTTCACGCAGGCAAAATCAGTCGCACCGGCCCATACGAAGCTGTTCGATGCCAAGGAGCCTGAGAATTCGGGTTCCGGCCTTTGTCACACCGGCCGACGGTCGAATGGGTATTCCAAAAAGCCTGTAATCAATAAACTCTACATATAGGCCGGTTTCTTCCCTGGCGTCCATATAGGCCACATCCACGGTAAGCGGCCCCACTTTGGTCAGGGCGCGGACGGCGACCTCGATACCGGCTTCGTTCAATTCCTTGACTCGATCGTCAAGGCGGTGGTCCAGCAGCCCCACGTGGTGCAACGCAATACGACCGTCGGGCCGGAAGGCTTCGGAGTAGAAAGTCGAACCTCGCCCAGCCTCGAGCAGCTCGAGTTCGTATATGCGCAGAGACCCCATACCGAGCTTGCCGTGGAAGAATTTTTCCTCCCCGCGCTCTATCCAGGATGCCATGTCGTTCTCGGCGATGAAAAACGGGCCGATCCCCAACTTCTCGAGGCGGTGCGCGGTATCGACAACGCTCGGTACCGCCAGCCCCAACTGATGGATGCGTCCCAGGTTGAACCTGCTGCGAAACAAGGCAGGCAGGAGCTCTTCTTGTGAAGGAACCTTCCTACTAAAAAGCAACTCATCAATATCGAAGTTCATTATATCCTCCTTGAGGTTTTTTCCATCCATGCGGTCATATCGCCGGAACATCTCATAATTCGCTAGGCTACAGGTTTGGTCATCTCAATATCTTCGAACGCCTCGATTCCCATGGCTTTTATTCGGGTGAGAAACGTTCGAGGTTCGATGCTCGCCTCCGGGGCGTAAACTCCGCCTTCTTTTGTAAGAATTTGCTTCCGGGCCAGCATTTGCGCGCCTATTGATAAAGAAAGCCCGGTGTTTTCGCGCATCTGGCCGATGCCGCAAAGCATGCGATAAACTTCCTTGCCGTCTTTCTCGCCCCACACTTCAATGCGCACCGCGCCCCATTCCGGCTCTCCCCCAAACTTTCGCTCGATGAACGCGATGATTCGCGCCATGAAATCGGCGATACGCCTGTTATTGAGGAGTCCCCATTTGACGGGTTTGATAAAAATGCCGGCGCCGGGGCTGGTACCCGCGAAATAATTAACCTCCTTGATACCGGGTATAAAGCGGGAAATGGTCGCAGGCTCGCTGTGGCCCATGTTCCATGTCTTTAATTCACCGAATTTGGGGAATTTGACCATACGCTCTTCACTGAGAGCCTTGATCATTTTCCGCTTTCCATCGCGCCAGACAACCGTATCGCCGGTGATGATGTGCATCATGTGCTTGATATTCGCCGGTCCGCCGCCGCATTCCATCGGCAGAAAGACGGATATGTCCGCGCGGTTGGTTTTATCCATCTCCTGTGCTGCGTAGCGGACTGCTACATTTGTGAATCCCGGGCTGGCGCCCAGGCCGGTTATGACGGTGACGTCTTTCTTGTTAGCCTCTTCATGGAAGGCGTCAATGACCGACTCGGCGGCATCCCAATCGTCGCAGATGCTACAGTAGTCCACTCCCGCCTCGATGGCCGCGCGCACGAGTTTGGCTTCGAATTTGAAGAATGGCCCCAGCGCACTCGCCGCGACGTCGTAGCCGCGTATGGCCTCGACCAGTCCTGCGTGGTCGTTGGCATTTACCGACTTTACATCAACCTTTGCCCCTTTTCCCTCGAGTCTGCCGGCCATTTGGCGGGCAATTTCGACATTACGATCGGCGATTGTGACCTGCGTCACGCCTTCGCTCACCGCAAGGTCTTCCACGGCCCGGCTGCCCATATCGCCGGCGCCTCCAAGAACGATGACTTTCATGACGAAACCTCCTTCCAGCCTGCGGTTTCGTGTTTGCAGGCAAGATGCCTGCACCACAACTAATGCGCTTACTTAATAGTTCACAAAAACGGGCGAAGAGTAACCGACGGCGCCGCTCTTGAAATTCACCATAACCGCGTCGTTGGCGGTCGTTACGCGGGTGGGGGCCCATTCGGTTTCGATCTCATGGGCATCGAGATATACTTTTAAATAGCTCGCCCATGTCCGCCGGGATTCGGGGTCAAAAACCATGCGCGCCATGTGTGTGAAGGTCCCTTCAAAATTCGATCCCGTCCGCTTCTTTTCTCCCCCCATAGCGTTTCACCTTTCTTTTTTGGAGCCTTGCTTTGTAAGTGGTAAGTGCGTTAAATTATAACACCCGATGACCGGAAATTCACTTGTTAGAGGTTGTCGATAAACGGATAGATTTTTCATGCGCATTACCATCCGATTCGATCCGCTCTTCGACTATGCCGGAGGCAAGCTCGGAACAAGTTTTTTCTTTTACGCGAAAGAAAAACAAGTCCCTCTTGACGCTAATCGTATTTTTCCGTTAAATTCATCTCCTCAGTTATGAAAGGAGCATCGGTTGGCTATGAAGGAGTATGACAGGGAAAATGTACGTTGCGTAGGAATTTTCGGCGGAGGCGGTACCGGCAAGACCAGCCTCGCTGAGGCGATATTATTCGTTTCGGGAACCACCACCCGGCTCGGCTCCATAGACAAGGGCAACACCATTATGGATTTCGAGGAGGAGGAGATCAAGCGGCAAAGTTCGATCTCGACCGCTTTCGCCCACCTCGAATGGAACAAAGTGTTGATTCACCTTGTGGATTCACCCGGAGAAGCCAATTTTGTGTCCGACTCGTTCAACACCATCCATGCCGTAGATACGGCCATCTTTGCGGTGGACGCCGTTGACGGAGTGAAAGTGCAAACCGCAAAGCTCTGGGATGAAGCCGGCAAGCTGGGCATTGCCCGGATGATAGTGGTGACCACTCTGGATCGCGACCGGTCCGATTTTGAATCCGCCCTCGGAAGCATAAAGGACTTGCTCGAAATCGATGCCGTACCCGTGACGGTACCCATCACGGTGGGAGAAGGTTTTGTCGCCGTTGCCGACCTGCTCGGCAACCGCATGCTCACGTACGCGGGAGACGCTTCGGGCAAGTTCGAGGCCGGCGATCTTCCCGAAGAGTATGCTTCCCGGCGGGAAACGCTTGTCGAAAGGATTGTCGAAGCCGATGACGCGGTTATGGAAAAGTACCTCGAGGGAGAAAAAATCGGGGACGAGGAGCTTCTTGGCACGTTTCGCAAAGGCGTGATATCCGGCGTGCTGGTGCCGCTGTTCGCGATGAGCGGCCCGTCGAATGTGGGGATACATCCGCTGTTGGATGCCATAATATCAATCACTCCAAACCCGCTGGAACGAGCGCCGCTGAAAGCCGTGGACAAAACCGCCGGCGAGGATACCGATGTAATACCGAGCGCCGACGGACCGGTTTTGGCAAGAGTCGTCAAAACGGTTAAGGCTTTCGAAGGTATGCGGAGCGTATTTCGGGTCTATTCGGGTATCATCAGGCCCGACTCGACGGTGTACAACTCGACCGGCGAATCCAAGGAGCGTATCGGTCAGATCAGACTGCTTTCGGGCAAGGAAGGTGAAGCCGCTCCCTACGCCGGCCCCGGCGACATAGTGGCCGCCACCAAACTCAAGGAGACTAAAACCGGCGATATTTTCTGCTCGGACAAGAAACCCCTGACTTTGCCCGATCCGCCCAAGCCGGCGCCGGTAATAAATTTCGCGGTCGAGCCCAAAAGCAGGGCGGACGAAGAAAAAATCATGGGCGCACTCCAGGAAATGATTATGGAAGACCCTTCCCTGAACGTGCATCGCGACCAACAGACAGGAGAATTCTTGTTGGCAGGAATGGGTCAGGTGCATATCGAAAACGCCGTCGAAAAACTCAAACGGCGCTACAACGTCGAGGTTATTCTGAAAGAGCCGAAAGTGCCTTATCGCGAAACTATCACAAAATCGTCCAGGGCGGAAGGGAAACACAAGAAACAAACGGGCGGGCGAGGACAGTTCGCAGTTGCGTGGATCGAGCTTAATCCGAAACAGAGAGATGAAGGCTACGAGTTTATCGACAAAATTTTCGGCGGCGTCATCCCTCAGAATTTCCGGCCCGCCGTGAACAAGGGCGTGCAGGAAGCCTCCCTGGATGGCGTTCTGGCAGGTTATCCGGTGGTGGATTTCTCATGCACCCTGTACGACGGCAAGACGCATCCCGTGGACAGTTCGGAAATAGCTTTTAAGGTCGCAGGTATAAAAGGATTCAAGGAAGCCGCCAAAGATGCGGGCCTGAAACTGCTCGAGCCGATTATGATAATCGAGGTCACTGTGCCGGACGAATGTATGGGCGACGCCATCGGCGACCTGAACAGCCGTCGGGGAAGAGTCATGGGCACTGACCAGAAGGGCGGAAACGCCATCGTGCGCGCCACCGTTCCCATGGCCGAGATATTGCGATATTCGCCCTCCCTGGACTCGATGACCAGCGGCAGAGGGTCGTTTACAGTCGAGTTCGATCATTACGAGGAAGTACCGGCTCATATAGCCGAAAAAATAATCGCAAGCTCAAAAAAGAAAGAAGACAAAGACGAAGATTGAGTTATAGCCTCGCCGCCGGCCCGATTCGTCCTAGGCCGCGTGGGTCCATACGGATCTGTAGGAAGCGTAATATCCCGCACAATAGGTTCGGCAAACTGCATCGAATGGCCGAGTTTTCGACAGTCCGACGAGACCG
>CAZDAF010000007.1:0-27386 GCA_964503115.1 uncultured bacterium | reverse complement strand
AAACCGTTTGTATCAAAGGATGGCTAAAGAATTGCTCAATAAGCACTTCGGCGGATAAGATATTACTATCGAGATAAAAGGAGGAACGTCCATGTCAAAAAACAAATTCGACCGTCGTGAATTTATGGTAAAAAGCGGCAAGGCCGCCGCGGCAGCTGCAATAGGCTCGAGCATTGCTCCTCACGTATTTGCGCAGGCCGCTCAGACCCGCCCGCCGAACATCATAATAATATTCGCCGACGATCTCGGGTACGGCGACATCGGCTGTTTCGGTTCGGAAGCCATCAGCACTCCCAACCTGGATAGCCTGGCAGCCGAAGGCGCGCACATGACCGATTTCTTCTCATCGGCGCCCGTGTGTTCTCCTTCGAGAGCGGGGTTGCTGACCGGCCGCTACCCGCCTCGCACCGAAGTCATTCATGTATTTATGCCGAGCAAAACCGCATGGGGCGCCATGTGGAATGCGGTCAACAGGCTGCCGCAGGGACTGCCGCTTGACGAAATTACTATCGCTGAAGCCCTCAAACCGCACGGTTACGCTACCTGCTGCATTGGCAAGTGGCACCTGGGTGACAAGAAAGAATACCGCCCGCATCGCAGGGGTTTCGATCATTATACCGGGCTGTTATACAGCAACGACATGTGGCCGCTCGAGTTATATCGCAACGACGAGATCATCGACGACCATCCCGCAGACCAGACAAAACTTACCGGCATATATACCGAAGAAGCGGTAAAATTCATCGACGGATCGCATTCACAGCCGTTTTTTCTGTATCTTCCTCACACGTTCCCGCATGTACCGCTTCATGCGTCGAAAAAATTCCGTGGAAGATCGCGAGGCGGGTTGTATGGGGACGCAATCGAGGAGATCGACTGGAGCACCGGGCAAATACTTGAAGCGCTTGAGCGCCACGGGATAGCGGATAACACTCTCATTCTCTTCAGTAGCGACAACGGCCCCTGGTATCAGGGCAGTACCGGCGGCTGGCGGGGTCGCAAGGGTGAGACTTACGACGGCGGCATGCGCGTTCCCTTCCTGGCGCGCTGGCCCGGCCACATACCGGCGGGGAAGGTTATAGACGAGCCGGCGATGAACATCGATATGTTCTCGACCACTCTGGCCGCCGCAGGGGTACCCCTGCCTTCCGACCGCGTGATAGACGGGAAGAACCTGTTGCCGCTCCTCGAAGGTAAACAAACAAAAACTCCCCATGAAGCAATATTCTTCTACAATATGCGGGAACTACAAGCCGTGAGAGTCGGCCAATGGAAATACCATCGCCGTCACCGTCTTGCAATGATTCCTCCCCTTAAAAAAGGTCCGTGGCTCTTCAACACCGAGGAAGACCCCTACGAATCTTACAATGTCGCCGACAAATATTCAGACGTCACCCGCAAACTCGAAGCACTTATGACCGATTGGGAGAAAAACTTCGGCAGAGGTATACACGCGCGTTAGAAAAATATGAGCGCCACTCGAATTGCGGCGCCATTCATGGCAGGCAGGCTATGAAATGACGGACGAGTTTACATACTTTTTCCCATCCTCAGTTGGTTTCGTCCCAGTCGTTTCATCAGGCGTGCGGCGCCTTTCATTACTCCGGCTGAAGGTTTCATCGACAATCCGGCGATACGGTAGTCGATGAATTCGACAATAAGGCCGACCTCGTCTCTCGCGTCCATATAAGCGAAGTTCACTTTAAGCGGTCCCATCTTGATTTTTCCCCGGACGGCGGTTTCGATGCCTGCTTCGTTCAATTGCCTGACGCGGTAATCGACGCGACTATCGAGCAGGCCGACGTGGTGCAGTGCGATCAGTCCGTCGGGCCGGAAGGCCTGAGAATAGAATGTCGATCCCTCACCCGCTTCGAGCAGCTCGAGTTCATAGCCGCCGAAGTATGCCATGCCGAGTTTTCCGTGGAAGAATTTTCGCTCGCCCCGCTCGATCCAAAGCGCCAGATCGTCTTCGGCGATGAAAAACGGCCCGATACCCTTCTCTTCGAGTCTCCCGGCGGTCTCAACGACACTCGGCACCGACAGACCCAACTGATGTACGGAGTCCAAACCGAACCTGTCGCGAAAATCGGCGGGGAGAAGTTCGTCCTGAGAAGGAACTCTTCCACCACATAGCATCTCGTCAATATCGAAATTCATCGTTATCTCCCTCCGCCCTGCGGGTTTAATTCTTTGCCAGCAGGTGTATGACCGCGCGCTCGAGACCGTCCAGGCTCAGAGCGAACATCGGGAAAATATTGGATATTTTCCGAAGGGTGTACGGCCCTCTAGTGAAGTCCGGGGCGTATTCGACCATCGGGTTGAGCCAGACGTTGTGCCTGAAGGTTTTTGCGAGGAACCTCAATCGATCAATAGCAGGGGACTGTATTTTTTCATAGTAATAAATATTACCGTCGGGGTGCTCGAGTTCGCTGGGGGCCATTGCAGCGTCGCCGACGATGATGAGCCTCGAATCGGGTTCCAGACGCGAGAATTCGACGGTCGGGAGGGGCTTTTTACGTCGCTGCGGGTCTTCCCACACTTTGTCGTAAATGCAGTTGTGGAAGTAGAATATTTTCAGCTCTTTGAATTGCGACTGGGCGTAATTGAACAGTGTCTGAACCACGTCTATGTAAGGATCCATGCTCCAGCCGCCGTTGTCGATCATAAGGACGACCTTCAATTTATCGCGCAACCTGCGGTCGAAAATTATCTCGATTTCACCGGCGTTTTTTACCGTTTCGCGTATGGTTTTATCGATGTTGACGGTATCTCTCGGCCCGACCGGCTTGAGGTTTTTAAGTCTTCGGAGCGCTTCGCCTACCTGGGAAGCGGTAAGGCGGTTGTCGAGGGTGTAGTCCCGGTACCGCCGCTCGAGGGCGACTTTCACGGCGGATTTGCCGCCGCCTCGACCTCCGACGCGCATGCCGCCGGGGTGAATCCCCGAATGACCCACCGGGCTCGTGCCTCCGGTGCCTATCCACTTGTTGCCACCGTCATGCCGCTCGGTCTGTTCCTTGAGCTTTTCGAGGAAGTATTTTACCAATTCGTCGAGGCTGAGTTTTTCCAGGGATTCGGGATCTATGCCAAGCAAATCGGCCATTTGTTTAGGGTCATTGAGCCACTCTTCGAGCATTATGCGGATGGTGTTTTCGAGTTCCTTGTCGAATTCCATCTGTTTCTCGACTCCGAGGAAATATCGTGCAAAAATCCTGTCGTACAGATCGAAGTACCTCTCGCTTTTCACCATAACCGATCGGGCCACGACGTAGAAATCATCAAGGGAATTCACCAGACCCATGAATAAGGCTTTTTGGAGTCTTAAAAATGCCGTTGGGGAAACAGGCACCCCGGAGTCTCTGAGATTATAGAAAAACTCGACGAACATACCCTGGGTTACCTTTCGAGCGTGCTCCAGTGCTGTGCTTGCATGAAGTCGGCGCTTTTCTTAAATAGGATTCCCAGGTATGGGACTTCCTTCCCACGGCCAAGTAAAGATGGGTTGAAATCGGAATCCATGCGAAGGGCGCGAATCCAGTTGATAAGCTCGCGGGTGGCAGGCTTCTTCTCGATGTGCGGTACCGCCCGGAGTTGGTAGAACGTTTCGATGCACGCCTGGGCAAGTCGGTCGTCGATAGACGGGAAATGCGCCTCGACTATTTGGCGCATGAAGTCAGGGTTGGGAAACGCTATGTGGTGGAAATTGCATCGCCCCAAAAACGGATCGCTTAAATCCTTCTTGGCGTTCGAGGTGATGATGACCACCGGCCGGTGCTTGGAAGATATTGTTTCATCGACTTCGATGATGTCAAAAGTCATCTGGTCCAGCACGTCCAGAAGGTCGTCCTGGAAATCGCTGTCAGCCTTGTCTATCTCGTCGATGAGCAGAACGGACCGCTCCTCGGAGGTGAACGCCTGGCCGATTTTTCCCATTTTGATATAGTTTCTTATATTCCTGACATCTCGGCCGGAGTCGCCGAACCGGCTGTCGTTAAGTCTGGTGAGAGTGTCGTACTGATATAGGGCGTCTATTGCCTTCATGCTGCTTTTGACGTTGAGGATGATAAGCGGCATGCCGATATTTTCGGCCAGCGCATGCGCCAGAAGCGTCTTTCCCGTACCTGGCTCGCCCTTGAGCAGCAAGGGCATCTCGAGCGCCATGGATATGTTCACTATTTTTGCCAACTCCGGATCCACTACGTAGGTGGACGTTCCGGTAAATTTGTTTCCTTTGCTCATATCACTCCCTCTTGTTGAAATGTTTGAAAATGATTTTAACACAACAATGTAAATGAATCGACGCCCCTGTTGAGGCACAGGAATCCGGGAATTCGGGGGGTTGAGGGTAGGGAAATTTGCGATTTGCGATTTGTGATTTACAATCGAAAATCAAAAGTCGAAAATCGGATATGCTATCCTTTTATTTCAATTATGCCGTTTCTACGTCCGACATTGTACCGTGATTCAGGCTGGGGCGATAACAGTTGCCGTTTGCTTGACCGGGTTTTTCTTCAAAACGGCCCCTGTCGGCGCCTGGGGAGGTAAGTTTGGAAAGAGGCGGACCCGAAAAAGGTACCTTGTGGGCCGCAGCCCTGTTGGCGGCGGCGACCCTGCTTTTTTATTGGCGCTACGTTCCATTCCCCGGCAGTCTTTATGCCCGGGTGGTACGCGATTTCTGGCCGATTTACCACACATGGCCTTATTATGAGCTGAGCAAAAGGATATTCGCCGAAGGGTATTTCCCGCTTTGGAACGCATTGAATGCGTGCGGCACACCGCTTTTGGGGTGTTTTCAGGCCTCTCCGTTTCACCCGGCGAGGATGTTGCTTTATATCTTTCCCTTTTGGCAGGTTATAGATATATGGTTGCTTTTGCGGATGTTCATATCGGGCCTCGGCACATACTGGTTCCTTAGATGGCGCGGCGCCTCATGGCAAGGAGCGGTGCCGGCGGCTCTGGCATGGATGTTTTCCGGATCGGTCACCGACTACATCAACCTGCACTATCTCGATGTGGATTTGTTGTTGCCGTTCGGGTTATTGGTTTTCGGCTGGATGGCCCGTGGAGGTGGTTTGGCGTCGGTGGTTTCGAGCGCTCTGGTGGTATTTTTTGCGTTTCTCGGCGGCAACCCCACCAGCGTACTTTATTTTTTATTGTTCGTTACTCTTTACTATTTTTACACAACCTACCGTTTGAGAGAGGATGTCGGCGGCGCATGGGCCAGATTCCTTGCGTCGGCGTGCTTCAGCGGCCTGCTCGGCGCCGTTGCGCTTCTGCCGTTTCATGAAATGCTTGCCTATAGCTGGGATTATCATCCCGCCGGACTATGGAACATCGCCCTCGATAGTCGATATATATTATCGCTTTTCGGGCCTGAAATTTTCCCGGGGCCGGATTCGGCGGCGGCGCCTCTTCTCCAGCGCGCGCCATACATCGGAACGGTGGTACTGGTTCTAGCCGTTTCCGGCTTGTTTTGCTTGCGCCGCATGGGGTCGGGGGCGTCGTTTTTCGCGGGTTTCGCAGCGGTTTTCGCGGGCCTGATTTGGGGCGTTATGCCGTTTTATATGGTGAGCTTTCTGCCCATTCTGGCGCGCACGGCCAATTTCCGATACGCGCTGCCGGAAGTCGCTTTTTGCGCAGCGATACTTGCAGGAATGTCATGGGATCACATTACGCATTACAAGGAACGTATCTGGAAATATGCGCTGCCGCCGTCAGTGTTGACCGTGGCGGCGGTTGTGTTGATTTCGATCAAAAACGCCGGTACGCTCGATTTGCCGATTCGCGGCGTGGGTATACTGATATTGTGCGCATTTGCATGGTCGGCGACTCTGTTGATGCTATTACATCGCAGGAAGGCTCTACCCGGCATTTTGCTTTTCGGCTTGCTGTCGGCGCTATGGTTTGTCGAAGCATCGCTTCACTTTAATTACCTGCCGCTATTGGCGCCGAAAGACCCCGCCCATTGGAAAAGAAAGCCGATTGAAAATATGGAGCGCCTCGATAACAAAAGGACTTATGCGCTCGACGGGCTTGTTTATCCCAACCTCAACCTTGCCCATAATATCGAGGATTTGCGTTATTTTGCAGCGTTGTACGTCGCGAGGTACAGGCATTTTATGTCCGCCGTCAACGACCAGACTCCCGACGAGGCGCTGATGGATTTTATCCCGCACAACTTTATCAGTTTGAGGCCCCGGCGCCTGGAGTCGAAGCTGTTGGACCTTGCGGGAGCGGGGATTATCACGTCCGACGAATCGCTACCCCCTAACCGCCTCATTGAGAGGTTGCTCGAAAGGGGCGACGTTAGAGCGCCCGGTGACGAGTATGTGCTGAAAAGGCGTATCAAAATCAGGTCGGATGTCAGGAAAGCGTTATTTCAACATCCGCCCTCGCGGCTTACGGCATGGGCGCCCGCCGGAGAACTACGCTTCGGAGTGGGAATGGATCCGAGCAGATTCGACGAAGAGGGAGACGGGGTGACCTTTATGATAATCGAGCGCGACGGCGAGTCCGAGCGGTGCGTTTTCGCCCGACATATCGACCCGGCGCGAAATTTCTGGGATCAGTGGTGGTTGGATTACGCCATTACTGTAAAAAAGGATGTAAAATTATCGTTTATAACGCTGTCCGGAGCTGATTTCCGAAACGACTGGGCTGCGTGGGGCGACCTCCGCTCGAGCGCCCTCGAAGGATCGACGCGATACGAACCCCTGGATTTAATGCCTGAGCGTATATATCGAAACCTGACGGCGATGCCGCGCGCTTTCGCGGTGGGAAGGGTAATAGTTAAAGGCGAAAGGGGTTGTGTCAAGGAGCTTGCCAGAGGTCTGGATTTCCGTAAAGTGGCGTGTATCGAAGGGCATCGAGCTTACGAGGCGAGGTTGGGACTCGGCGATCCCGCCGGGGCTTCCATAAAGTGGCGCAGGATGGCTTCGGATAAGACCGTTGTGGACATCGAACTTCAAAAACGTGCTCTGGTGGTGATTACCGAGACGTATTATCCGGGGTGGAAAGCTTTTATCGGCGATGACAATGAACTGGCCATATACCCGGCCAACGGCATGTTCCGCGCAGTGGCCGCGCCGCCGGGAGCGCATCGAATAACGTTCGTCTACAAACCCGTAAGTTTCAGAATCGGCTTGTGGACAACATTGGTGTCGCTGCTGGCTATGGCGGTCGCTTATGGAAAAAGGATCAGGGAGGAATAACATAAATAAACCCCGCCGGGGTGGAGTCGCCTGTCCGGTCGCTAAGCCCGAAAGGAAACTTCTTATTCTACGTTTGATGTCAAAATGGTATTGCTAATCGTGGTTATATAACGAATCCACCTGCGCGGCCCATTCGGTCAGGTGTTTCGGGTCGGTGGGATACCGCTCATACAGTTTCTTCAATTTCTCGCCCTGAATGGAAGCGCGCGCCAGGCGGATAACGATATCCGGCTTAACAACGGCTTTCCAACCGGCGCGTATGGTGTTCAGCATGCGCTCGGGTGTCATTTCGAGCTTTCCTTCGAGCATAATCGAACTCATTTCCTCGGGGCCGTAAAGCCCGAGTCCCATCATAAAGCGCTGCTCGGCTTTGCTGAACCTCAATAACTCGTACCTGAGTCTGTGGAAAGGCGCGAACGATGCGCCCCACTCGCGGTGATATCGCGTGCAGTATCGCCAAAGCGCCTTCTCGGACGCATCTTTGTCCTTGAGCGCTTTGCCGGCGACTTCAGCGGCCATCTCGGCGGCGTATAGCATGACGCTTATGCCTTCTCCGTTGAGCGGCTTGCCCTGGAAAGCGGCGTCGCCCAGTATCATGACGCCCGGCGCGACAAGCTTGTGAAGCGGATGCCTTACCGGCACACGCGCCTGCGTTTTGAATATCACTTTGCTCGGAACGCTCAGCGCTTCCCGTGCAAGCTCCCGGCACGCCGCCGCAGGGTCTTCGCCGGTAAAAGCGAAACGGCCCAATCCCAGCCCGACCACGCCGGGCCGGCGCGGGCCGCTCCAGCCCTGCATTACCGTGTGGTACGTAAACGGCACCGGCCAGTGAGCCGGATCGACCTCGTGATCCTCGGCGTAAACGTTCAGGTAATCCCACAGCGTAAGCGCTTTTTCGATGCCGAATTCCTCCGGCAGGCTGTTGCGCACCACGGCCCCTATACCGCTGACGTCCACCACCAGGCGCGCGCGGAAACGCACGTTCTTTCCAGACCGCTCCGCTTCGATACCCACCACCTTGCCGGCCTTTACCTCAACGCCTATACACTTAACACGATCCTGAAACTTTACGCCTGCGCGAACGGCTTCGTCCACCACCCGGCGTGTGAAAGGCCCCAGCCGAACGTTGTACATCGGCAGGTAGAATTTAAATGTCTTGCCCGGCCCGCGGAACTGGGCGTACTTGACCGAAGCGCCGATTTCCGACTCGGACGGAGGCTCGATGGGAAGGTCGTTGAAAACCCTCTTGTCGATGTTATGACCGCTGTTTTTCCAACCGCCGAGTTCTTTTTTCGGCCTCTTATCCAACAACAGGACCCGATGACCGTCTTGCGCGAGCCTTCGGGCAAGGTACGATCCGACAATACCCGCGCCCACGACGATGGCGTCATAGCCGCTTTCCAAAGTCTTCGATGATTTCTTTGCCATTTTTTTCACCAAATGGTTCGAGGGTTCATGGATTCGAGTGATTACATTGAGAATTCTAGTATAATTCGCATCAATATCGACCGCAATGTATCGAAATCCGCCGGATCCATCCTTTAGGAACAAATTTAATATCCAAGGTTACTTGAAGTAATTTGCGGGTTGTTCTAGCTTAGGTTCCGCATTGCGTTGTTTGATAACTGGAATAAACGGCTTCGTAGGCTCGTATCTGGCTCGTACGCTACTTGACAAGGGGCATATTGTTTGGGGAAGCACACAGCCCGGCACGAGTTGCGAATGCCTTGGTGACATGCGTCGTCGCTTGAGACTGGTCGAGGTCGAGATAACCGATCCGGCATCGGTGGGCGATTTCGTCCGGCGTTCGAGGCCCGATAGAATTTTTCACCTTGCGGCGCAAAGCCATGTGCCGACATCCTGGTCCGACCCGGTGGGGACTTTCCGCGTAAACGTCGAAGGTACTCTGAATTTGCTTGTTGCGGCATCCCGCAAGCGCACTCCGCCACGGGCGCTGCTCATAAGTTCCGGCGACGTCTATGGAAACGCCTGTAGCGCCGGAGGCGTCATACGCGAATCGACCCCCCCGGTGCCGTTAAACCCTTATGCCGCGAGCAAGGCTGCCGCCGAGACGGTCGCAATGTACATGCAGGCAGCGCGCAAACTGCCGGTTGTCATTGTCAGACCGTTCAATCATACCGGTCCCGGCCAGAGCCGCGTTTTCGTCACCGGCGATTTCGCCGGGCAAATCGCACGCATCGAGGCCGGGCAGGCGAAGCCGCTTATTAAGGTAGGCGACCTTTCCGCTCGAAAGGATTTCACCGACGTACGGGATATGGTGAAAGCTTACGTGGCCGCTATAGAGCTTTGTCCTCCCGGAAAGATATTTAATATATGCTCCGGAAAATCACGTACCATAAAGGAAATACTCGATATGCTTATCAGTATATCGGGAGTGCGGGTGCGAATAGTGCAGGAGAAAAAGCGACTTCGAGCAACAAGCTCAAGTGCTTTAAAGGCCAACGCAAGCGCGTTTAAGAAAGTCACCGGATGGAAACCGGAGATACCTTTCAGAAAAACTCTTGCCGACATATTGGATTATTGGCGTGAGGAAGCACCGGTCGAAAAATCGAAATGATCAATCGGACGGTTTTAACCGATCCGTTGTAGCAAATCGCGCCATTTTGATCTACATTACTCGGAAATCCCAAAGTTGCGCATAGCGTGCGGGGGAGACAAGAAAATGGGTGATAAGAAGGTTACAATGACGATCCGCGTGGATCCGATGGAAAAGATGCGGATAAAGCGATGGGCTCACGAAGCCGCCCAAACCATGTCGGAATACGTGCTCGAGGCGGTTCGCGAACGGCTGGGGCGTGATGAGGTTCCGCTGGACGAGAAAAGTGATCTTGATCTTATTCAGTCCGCGCTACGTAAGGACACCCCACCGAAGGTAAGTTCTAAACCGGATCCCGATCTCGAGAAGAAAAGCCTTACAGACCTCATCAAAGACTATGTAAGCGAAGACGACAGCATTTGTTGAAGGGTTCCGGGTGACCGAGCGGAAAGTACACATGTGCGTCATCTGCGCTTGGCGCAGAGATTGTAAGAAGAAGTTTCATATCTCGAAAGACCCTAACCCGCACTGCCCTGATTTTAGCCGTGACGTCACAATAAAGGCGCCCTCCGAATCCGACGATTCAGTCTCCCGTAGCGGCGCCGAGAACAGTTCAGACAATAAAAGATAATGGCCCAAACCGACATGAGCGAATATCAAACCCGTATTAGGCGGGAAATGGAAACTACGGCGGAGCTTCTGCGCCGGTTTGCCTCCGAGAAATCGGAGTTGATCGCAGGGGTGGTCGAAGTGATGACTCGTTGTATCGACGCCGAGGGTACCGTGTTTTTCGCCGGGAACGGCGGCAGCGCATCTCAAGCGCAGCACGCGGCGGCTGAACTGGTCGGACGATTCGCAAAGGACAGGAAAGCATATCGGGCGGTAGCGCTGACCACCGACACGTCGATATTGACCAGTGTGGCCAACGATTACGGCTACGAGCACGTTTTCGAGCGGCAGATCGAAGCGCTGGGTCGTCCCGGGGATGTTTTTGTCGGGATAAGCACCAGCGGTACCTCGGCGAACGTGATCAAAGCTATGGAGATCGCTCGCAGCAAAGGAATAACGACAGTGGGACTGACCGGTCCCGGGGGTGGTAAAATGGCCCAATGGGCGGATTACTTGATTGACGTGCCGGAAGGCCCCACGTGGAGGATCCAGGAGATACATTTGGCCGTGTTGCATAGGTTGTGCGCTGAAGTGGAACAATCGTCGGCCGAAGAAGTGTGCGAATGACAACATCGAAAAAAAAGCAAAAACGCTACTCGATAAAAAACCGGCCAAGCAAGGTAAAGGTATCTGATTCGGCCCTCCCGTATAAAGCGGGGGATAGTGTGTTGAGTTTTCTTCGATCCCTTCCCCTTCAGTTAGCGGCTGTCGAGCTTCGCGATGCCGCTCGCGCGATAGTGAAAGCCCGCGAGGGAGGCAAAAATGTAATAGCGGGTTTCGGCGGGCACGTGATTAAGGTGGGAGTCGGTTCGATCCTGGCGGACCTCATCGAGCGCGATATGATAACCGCATTGGCCACCAACGGCGCCGGTATGATACACGACTTCGAACTGGCCACGGCGGGCAAGACCAGCGAGGATGTGGACTTGACTCTGGGCGAAGGTACCTTCGGATTCGCATCCGAAACGGGCCGCATACTCAACGAATGCGCTGCACGCGCGGCGCGAGAGGGCATCGGCCTGGGCTTGGCGATTGGAAAGTGGCTTCATGATAAGAAGCCAAAACACCTTCGCTCGAGCGTGTTTGCAACAGCGTACGAACGCAAGATACCGATAACGGTACACGTGGCTCTGGGAACGGATATAGTGCATATGCACCCGGAAGCCGACGGGGCGGCTTGGGGAGCGGCCTCGATGACCGATTTCGAGGATTTCTGCTCCTCGGTGGCCGAATTGGAAGGAGGGGTGTACATTAATCTGGGCAGTGCGGTGATATTGCCCGAAGTGTTTTTGAAAGCTGTTAGTAAGGCTCACAACATGGGAAAAAAACTTAAACGAATTACTACTATTGATGTGGATTTTATTCGCCAATATCGCCCGCAGACCAACGTGGTGCGCCGCCCTACTTCGGAGGGCGGCAGAGGGATAAGCCTGGTAGGCCACCATGAATTGGTCATCCCGCTTCTGGCTGCGGCTGTGGTGGAAGCGGCTGGCGGTAAAGATCGTCGGGGCGGAGGTATCTTCAGGTGAGCAACAATCCTGAAAACCGGGAAAACAAAAAAAAGAAAATAATCGTCGCAGACGACACCAAATTTTTCTGTAGAATTGTCCAGGATATACTTCTTGAAGCGGGTTACAATGTTATTTGCGCCTATGACGGCTTGGAAGCGCTCAAAAAAGTAAAGGGGGAATTGCCAGACCTGGATTTGGTCATCCTTGATACTTTGATGCCCAAAATGACCGGTTTCGACGTTCTGCGCGAAATACGAAAGGATCCTGACGGATCGAACTTGCCGGTTCTTGCCATAACAGGCGTGTTCAAACAAAGCAGTGAGATCGAGGCGCTTAAAAAATTGGGAGCGATGGGCTATATTACAAAAAACAGCCCACCGGAAGAAATCCTGCGCAGGGTGAAAGTCGCCTTGGGAGAAGAAGGCTCGAGCGAGGATTAGACACTTGCTAAACCCCCTTATTTGTAGGAGGTGACGTGATGGAAAGAACGGAATTTCTTAAAAAAACCATCCTTTTTAAAGATCTGTCCACCTTCGAGATAATAAAGATCAACAAGGTTACCCGTACCAAGTCCTATGGACCGGACGAGGTGGTGTTCCGTGAGGGAACGGTGGGAGACAGTTTATTCATCCTGAAAAGCGGTTCCGTGAGAGTCACAAAAATGGACGATGGTGGCGAGGAAAAGGTGTTGGCCATTCTCTACTCGGGCGACCATTTCGGCGAAATTGCGCTCGTGGACAACCAGACGCGTTCCGCCACGATAGTGACAAATGAAGACACCGAGTTGATCCAGATCAAGGATGAAGACTTCAACAGACTCCTCGAAGAAGACAAGGAAATTGCTCTGAAATTCTACAGAACATTCGTTAAGGTGCTCGCGGGTCGATTGAGGGATACGAACGAGAGTCTTACGTTCAGCCGAACCTTGCTCGAAAGCATGGAGCAGGAAAAATGAGCGAAAAACTTTTCTTCAGCCAGGACATCCTGGATGCCTGGTGCGAGGAAGAGAAAGTACAGGTGGATGGGGAAGTGCTCACCATCAACCGCACTCCTCCCTCCAAATTCCAACTGATACCCGCTTACCGGATAATTAAAGTGGCCGGTGGCGGCGAAGACCCTAATAAATGGGTCAATAAAGTAAAAACTCGTAAAGAACTTGAAGAAGCGGGTGCGGATGTCTATATGAATTCCGTACTGGTCGGCGAAACCGCTTACGATACCGAATACGGATACCTCGCAGAGCCGATGAAAGCCGAAAAAAAAGAAGAAAAGAGCGACGAATCGCTACTTACCGAATTCCTTCTGAAAAACCTCTGAAAACGGCATAAAAAAGGCCTTTATTGTTTTCTCTGCATGAAAAATGCGGGGAGAAGCTTACGAAATCGCCCATTCTATGTAATTATTCGGGTTAGTCGGCTTTACCTGATTTTTTACCCACGGCGCCGGAAACTTCAATCAGGCCTTCTTCGTAGAGTTGCTGAGTATATACGAAGGAAGTGGTCGCGGGAATCTTTCGCGTCTTGCTTAAACTTTTTATAATTTCCTTTACAGTGCGCTTGGAATCGATCAGGCCAATGAGGTCACGAAGCGATTCGTCGATTCTGAACCGTTTGTTTCCTTTGAGCAGGTATCCTTTTTCAGCGCGGATATCGTCTGCCAATTTCGGGACGTGGTGCAGGTTTAACACCTTTGCCTCGACCGCTTTTGCAGCGCCTTCCTGAGATTCCGCCAGTTGTATGAGCATGTCGTGCGGCATGCGGAAAGGTTGGCGGTGGAGTTTTTCGATCCGGTCGATGAATTCACGGTATAATTTTACGGCCTCTTTAGAAGACATCCCATTGGAAACTTCGAAGTCGTAGTAATACGGATTTTTCAAGTCATTGGGCGCTCGCTCGGGAAGGTTTTTTATGCCGAACTGCTCCCGGTTTTGATGGACGTTACTGCCGTGGGCCGGTGCGAATAACGATACATAGTACTGCGCATAGGGAGTAAGAGAATCCTGGAGGCGCTCGATAAATTGCATTGTTTTACGAACATCCTCCGTCTTCTCGCCGGGGAAACCCACCATGAAGCATAGAGTGCTGTCCACACCCGCTTTCGACAGACCTTGCAACACGCCGGGTACGTCCTCGATGCGAAAGCCTTTATCCATGCGGTCCAATACCATTTTGGACGCGCTTTCGATGCTGAAAATAATTCGCGCGCATCCGCCCGCCGCTATCTGGTCGCACCAGTCCCAAGTCATCTCGGGGCTGAATCGCGTAGCCGCGGTCCAGCTTACTTCGAGTCCCGCTTCGGTGATTCCGTCGGCTATTTCGGCCATACGGCGCGGCCTGATAGCATTGTCGGTGAAATGGAATGCCCTGGTTTTGTAGCGGCGTTTCAGCGCGGTTAAGTCCTTAACCACCTGCTGCGGATTGCGCTGGCTGAAAGTTTTCCTGTCAGCCCGCAGACAGTAAGCGCATCGCCGCCAGTAGCAACCCCTCGAACTGAACACCGGTAACACCGGCTCGGGAGAGAGGTATTTTTTCAGCGGCAATTGATCGAAGTTCGGTGCGGGCAACACATCGGCGTCTTCCATCACCGGTAAGCTTGTCCTCACGACATTGTCGCCCTCGCGATGGAATATACCCGGCACCTCGCTGATTTTACTCCCGTTTTCCACGGCTCGCGCCAGGCCGAGAGAGGCCACTTCCGCTTCGCTGATCGCCACCGAGTCGAAAACATCGAAAAGCTCCGGAGAGTTCTCGATTGAATGCGCTATTGTCGTAGGATAAGCTCCGTTGAGGAAAATGTGGATATCGGGAAGCTTTTCCCGAACGAGCTTTGCCACAGCGATGGCCGGTATCATCTGCCGGGAATGTATCACGCTTAAGCCCATCATGCCGGGCTTTTTGGAAGCTACTTTCTCGACGAGTTTGTCGAGGTGGGACAAGTATACGTTTATGGAGGGATTCATGGCCGCTTCGATTGCTTTGACCGGAGATTCGAGCGCATTGTCCAATTCCCAGCCGGCGGCAGACACCAACAACATGGCGTCATCCATGATTCGAAGTGCATTCGAGTAGCTTTCATGATCGAAAAATTTCTCGGCGCTCCTGAATGCGGAGAGGGCTTCTTCTATGCCACCTGTAATGTCATCTATTTTTTTGGCAAGCATCTCCCCCGTCTTCTTGCGACCGGGCGTTACGGGAGCAGGGGAAGGGAGATTCTTTTTCCAAGGCGTCTTTTTCCAAAGGTCGAGCAGAGGTTCGGGTCGCAGGATACGATCATAGACCTCGATGTTGAAGTCGTACTGTGTTGCCTCGACCCCGCCCTCTTTCAGATAAGCATTCAAAGCAGGCGTACTGCCGGAGGGCATCCACAAAGAAACGCATTCAGGTGGGTAAACTAAAGCGACTTTCATAGTTTGCCGATTCTATTTACTTTCAGTGCCCCTGTCAACAAGGGCGGGGTGCCACTCTACATTGAACGAGCGTCATTCGCTTTTTAATCGGGTACCGATGCCGGAACAAACTTGAAGGTCAAAGCTCATGATTAACTTTGACCGGTTCATGCAGCGAAACGCAATAATTGAATAATTAAGCGTTGGTGCCTGAATTCGGAATGCGGCGGCTTGACACTTTGAAGCCTGTAAGGTAGTTTGCTATCAAAGTAGCAAATAAATGATCGACAAGACAGGAAAAAAGAGATCCGAAAAGTTCTCCGAAAGAACAGGAGAAACCCGCGAAAAGATTCTCAATGCCGCCATCCGGCTGTTCAGCAGGAAGGGTTATCGCGGCACAAGCGTGGCGGACATCGCCACGGAGGCGGGGGTGGCCAAAAGCGCCGTCCTCTGGCGCTTCGGCACTAAAAACGGCCAAAATAAGGGCGTTTTCTTGAAAGAATGGCTCGCCGAAGACATTGCATGGCTGATCCGCATACTCACGGCGGGAGCTTTTACTTACTGGTATAGAGACCCGAGCAATAAGCCGTCCACTCTTTACGGTATCATCAGGCGCGTAATGAAGAACCTCTTAGTGGTTGATACCGAAAAATGGCCGGTATTTATTGAAAAAGAGATCAAAAAGTCTCTGCCGAAGGAACAGGCCTGAGAACATTCATGTCGCGCGACAATTCATATTTCCTTGAGATTGAACAGCTATCGACCCGGCGCGGCGGCTACAAATTTCCATTGCCTATTTTCCATTACGACTCCACCCTTGTGGGCGTCACGGCGCCGGCGAATTATGCAGCCACCAGGGCGTTGTTGCCCTCACCTCGTCTCGAACCTTACAATCTGCCACTCGGGCGCACGATTTTAATACTTGCCGCCATCGAGCACCGCGACAGCGACCTCGGAGCTTTCAACGAATTTCTTGTGATTGTTCCTCTTCGGCCACCGGCGCACCGTGGATTAAAGACATGGCTGTTGCCATGGCGAAGGTACTCGCTTTCTTTCTATATTTTGCATCGTGCAACCAATGAACGGAGGGTGGCCGCCGGCTTCCGTGAAATTTACAACATCAATGTCACCGAGGCCGAAGTCAACTTCGAGCAACGTGCCGGCCGCATCCGATGCCACGTCTCGGGAGACGACGATCTTATCATAGTCATGGAAGTTCCGGGCAAGCAAAGCCGCTTTAATGCGAACGTGCGCGCCGATTTGTTTTCGGTAAGATCGGACAGGGTACTTCGTAGCGAAATAATCGGAAAATTTTTCGGTATCCGCCCCTCATACGGCGGGAAAACGTACATCGAGATCGGAAAGCGACATTTCGTCGCGCGAGACCTTGCCGACCTCAATCCGGGACGACCTCCGGCGGGGTGGCATATACCACACGCAAGGTTTACCCTAACTAACCCGATAGAAAGTTTACCTATTCGGCAATTTTAATACGACGAGGAATTACAATTATGGATATCGAACTAACACAAGAACAATCCGTCATGAAAGAAACAGCCCGCCTTTTCGCACACAAGTCGCTTTCGCCGTCCGTAAGTCAATTCGACGAGATGGATGCGCCTTATCCCGCCGGTTGGATGGATCGGGCGAGCGAACTTGGTTTTATGAACATGTTTGCTCCACCCGATTACGGCGGCGCGGGCGCGAGAACTCTTGATGCGGGCTTGGTGATCGAGGAGTTGGCGGGCGGCTGCGCCGGAATGGCCGCGTCGGTAGTTGCCGGTCTGGCGGGAGTGCTTGCCGTTCTTAACTCCGGCGCACCGAAGGAGATGCTCGACCGGCTGCTCGGCGAGCCGTTCCGTGAGAACCCACAGGGATTTCGAGCCACTGCGGCGGGCCTGTTCACTACGCCGTTTCGCGTTGCGCAGGACGGCACGGTCAGCGGCGAGGAGGCTTCCGTGCCGGGCGCCGAGCATACTTCCTTTTGTGCGGTACTGGCGCGTGAAGGTGAAGGAACCTCCTGCTGGATTATTCCACCTGATCTGGAAGGGGTCGAGTTTACCCCCATGCATGGAACACTCGGTATACGTCCGGCCCGACCGGGGCGCTTGACGCTCAAGAGAGTGGAAGGAATCAAGCTCGGCGCCGTTGATTCGGACGCGCTGCTGGCAATTGCGTCCACCATGCTGGGCTGTGCGGCGGTCGGATGCGCCCGGGCCGCCCTGGACGACGCCGAAAATTACGCACGCGAGAGATACCAGGGAGGAGATCAGATCATACGGCATGATACCGTTGCGCACCTTATCCTGAACAACCGTGCGAGAATAGACGCGGCACGAAGCCGGCTGTGGGAAATAATGGCCCAAAACGACGCGATAATCGACCCGGAAACCGGCGCGCTCAAAGGAAAACCCGACATTCGCGCCGCGTTGCTCGCTCGAGTGTTCGCTATCGATGCCGCTCAGCAGGCTACTATAGACGCGGTTCAGTGCTTCGGCGGTTACGGCTACATGCACGACTATCCGGTCGAAAAGCGTATGCGGGACGCGCGGTCGCTGGGAGCGCTTTTCGGTACCAATCCCGACCTGCTGACTTACATAAAACCGTCGCTCGCGGAAGGTTGACCGATGCGTCCCAGAAAGCGTTCGGGTGAAATCTAAACTATCAAGGGGGGGAAAATGAAGGTTGCAGTTACGGGGATAAGCGGTTACCTGGGGCAGGTTTATTTGCCGTTATTGGAAGAAGATCCCGACATCGAATCGATAGTTGGGATCGATCTTGTCGAGCCGCCGCGTTCGTCCAAGGTGCGGTTTGTAAAAAGAGACGTTCGCGACCCTCAGATTGAAAAAGACCTCGAAGGGGCGGACGCCGTGGTGCATCTGGCGTTTATCGTTATGCCCATCAGGAGCGAGTCCGAGACCGATTCGATAAATATAGGCGGAACAAAGAACGTATTCGAAGCGGCCGCGCGAGCGGGCATAAAGAATATCGTTTATACGTCAAGCGTCGCCGCTTACGGAGCGTGGCCCGACAATCCCATTCCCATTACCGAAGATTGGCCCAGAAGGCCGATGAAAAATTTCTACTATTCGAGAACTAAAGCGGTTATAGAAAATTGGATTGATACCTTCGAGAAAAAACATCCCGATGTAAAACTGGTTCGCCTCAGACCGAGTATCTTCCTGGGACCGAAAATCGACAACCTCATGAGTAACATCTCCAATCAAAAATTCGTGCCGGTATTTAGAGGCCTTGATTCCAAGATTCAGTACACCTGGGACGAGGATGTGGCACAGGCGATACATCTTGCATTGAAAAAGGACGTTCATGGCGCTTTCAACATCGCCGGCGACGGATACTTGACCCCGCAGGAAACCGCCGAATTGCTGGGAAAACCCACTCGGTCGGTTTCTTATGGATTTGTTTTATTGATAGCGAAGCTGATGTGGAAACTACGCCTCACAAAGATGCTTCATGCAGGCTGGTTGGAGGTCTTTCGCTACCCGATAATCATGGACTGTACCAAAGCGCGCGAGGAACTGGGCTGGAATCCCACCCGCACCACTCGTGAGGCGCTCCTTGATTTTGTCAAATCACTCGAAACTTGATACCTGAAACTTGAAAAACCCTATACCGACCCACCGCCGTCCACGAAAAGCACGGAGCCGGTGTTGAAGGACGAGGCGTCGCTCGCCAGGTACAGTATTGCCGATGCCACCTCTTCCGGCTCCGCCAATCTGCCCAAGGGCACGTGACTTTTTATCTCGGCCATTCTCAGCTCATCGCGCCATATAGCCTCGCTGAACCGCGTTTTCACCATACCCGGCGCTACGGCGTTGACCCTTACGCCGCTGCCGGCAAGCTCCAATGCCAGTACCTTTGTGAGCATTATCAGGGCCGCCTTGGTTATGCAATAAATCCCGATGGCCGGCAGGGGTTTCACGCCGCCGTAGCTGGCGTTGTTGACTATTATGCCCCCGCCGCGCTTTTCCATGTGCGGCACACAAAGCTTGGACAAGTAAAACGGTCCCTTAACGTTAACCATGAAAGTTTTTTCCCAGGCTTCTTCCGAGCAATCCAGCGCAGCGCCGAAATGCGGGCTGGTACCGGCGTTGTTGACGAGTATGTCTATGCCACCGTATCGAGCGACGGCACGACTGACAAGGTCATCGCAGTCCGGGGTCTTTCCCACGTGAGTGCTTATAGGCGTTGCATCGCCGCCGGCCTTGTAAATACGATGTGCGACTTCTTCGAGTGCATCGAGCTTACGACCGGCAAGCACCAATTTCGCGCCCGCCTCGGCGAAAGCCGTCGCAGTCGCCTCACCTATGCCACGGCCGGCGCCCGTGATTATTGCCACTTTCTCTTCCAACTTGAATTTATCCGCATACATCGTCTTTTCCTTATAAAATTTTTCGGATTACAACGAGCGCCGCGCCATAAAAGCCATTTGAGCGTTGGAGAGCGTTAACGACAGACGTTTTATATACCACCCTATCCACGTCTCCGGCCCTACCGGTACGACCGCTTTATTCTTGCGAACCCCTTTGAGCACGGCCCGGGCGACTCGTTCGGGAGGCCAGCCGCGCTTCCGGTAAAACTCCACCATATCCTCCTGCTTTACTTTCGACTCCTCATTCAGATACGCCCGTCCGTCCTCGACAATATTGGTATTTATGATACCCGGACATATTGCAGTGACGCCGATGCCGTAACGCCGCAATTCCGCCCGTATGGCTTCGCTGAAGCCCACTACTGCGAACTTCGTCGAGGTGTATGCGCTCAACACAGGTAAAGCCACCAGACCCGCGCCGCTGGCCGTGTTTACTATATGTCCGTATCGCCGCTCGATCATGTAAGGCAAGAAGTAATGTACTCCGTAAATCACGCCCCAGAAGTTCACCCGGACTATCCACTCCCAATCCTCGAGACTGATTTTCTCGACGGGGCCGCCGACGCCTACTCCGGCGTTATTGTACAAAATGTCTACTTGACCGTATTTTTCGATCACGAATCGGGCGAATTCCTCGACCTGCGATTTGTCGGCCACATCAACTTCGCGAGTGAGAGCTTTTCCGCCTAACTTCTCGATATCCTGCGCCGTTTCGGCAAGCCTGTCGCCGCGAATATCCGCGATGACGACATTGGCGCCCTCGGCGGAGAAAGCCATTGCAGTCGCACGGCCTATACCCGACCCCGCTCCCGTGATAACAACCACCTTATCCCGAAAATCCTTTATTCCAGGCATTATTATTCCTCCTTTCGCGACTAAGTCACCGCCGTATGGACGGGCGGCCGGCCATACGGCCCGTCTGGGTCGCCCCCATTGAATCCCGGCATTAACTATACAACTTTTCACGAGAGGGGCAAGTATAAACCCAAAACATTACCCCGCATGACTTTTGCCGCCTTGACGTTAAAATAACGGTTTGGAGGTCGGAATTTTGTCCGCTAAAGAGGGTTTCGTGACGATAATAGGCGGTGGGTTGGCCGGCTGCGAGGCTGCCATAGCATTATCCAGGTGCGGGGTGGCGGTCCGGCTGTTTGAGATGAAGCCTCATGCATTCAGTCCCGCGCACAAGTCGGAAGACCTTGCAGAACTGGTGTGCTCGAATTCATTGGGCGGCATGTCGCCATTGAATGCTTCAGGGCTTTTGAAGGAGGAGATGCGTCTGCTCGGATCGGTGGTAATGGAAGCCGCCGATGAAACCAGCGTCCCGGCGGGACAGGCGCTGGCGGTGAATCGGGTTAAATTCGCCGGGTACATCACCCGGTCGCTCGAAAACGCTACGGGGGTGGAGATAATCCGGGAGGAAATAAAGGCCATACCGGAAAAAGGCGTTGTAATAATAGCTTCCGGGCCACTGACATCCGACGAGCTTGCAGCGGACATCGCGCGCCGGATAGGCAAGGAGTCTCTTTACTTTTACGACGCTATCAGCCCCATCGTCACGGCCCAGAGCATAAACTGGGATATTGCGTGGAAGGCCGACCGATATGGCAAAGGCTCGGCCGACTACGTCAATCTTCCTCTGGACGAAGGGCAATACAACAGCTTCGTTGGGGCGTTGATCGATGCCGACCATGTGCCCTTTAGGCCGTTCGAGAAGGCGCACCTGTTCGAAGGTTGCATGCCCATCGAGGAGATGGCTGCAAGAGGGCCTCAAACTTTGGCATACGGCCCGATGAAGCCCGTCGGTCTGATCGATCCGCGCACCGGCCTTCGCCCTCATGCGGTGGTGCAACTGCGCGCTGAAAATTCCGAAGCCACCCTGTACAATATCGTGGGATTCCAAACCAAGCTCAAACGCGGCGAGCAGGATCGAGTGTTTCGCATGATTCCGGGCCTCGAGCACGCCGAGTTCGCCAGGTGGGGCAGCCTTCACCGCAACACCTATTTCGATGCGCCCGGAGTACTCAACCGCAGGCAGGAGTTCCAGTTCGATTCGAGAGTAATGGCGGCGGGGCAACTCGTGGGCGTCGAAGGGTATCTCGAAAGTTCCGCAAGCGGCATCGTCGCCGGGATGTACGCCGCCGCGAAGGTCGAAGGAAAGGAATTTGAACCGCCGCCCCGAACTACGATAATCGGCGCACTGCTCGATCGTATCGAGACCTCGACGTCCGACAATTATCAGCCCATGAACGCCAACTGGGGTATTATAGGACCTGCGCCAAAAGGCATTCGGAAAAAAGAAAAGAAAGAATGGCTCGGAAACAGATCCCTCGACGACTTACGAAAATGGTTGAAAGAGGTTAAATAGCGCCTAATCCTCTTTCCAGTAAACTACCTCGACTCCCTTGACGCTCTTTTTGATAACCGCCTCGATGCCGGCGATAACGTTGTTGACTTCCCCGACGGCGCGGATTTGGTAATACTGTGCATCCATAAGGTGAAAATTATAGAAATCGAAGTTTCCGGAAAGCCTTCCGGCGATAATTTCCGTTATTTCTCCGCTTTTAAGCAAGGAAGGGCTCCGTATTCTCGGGCCGCTGGATTCGCTCACGGTGACAGTTATACCGCACCTTTCCATGGCCCTTGTGTAAATTTCCTCACATATCGCATCGGCGACATCATGATCGTTGGGGCTGATATCCGATTCAGCCGGCGGCGCCAGGAATACCGCCATCAGCACCGCTTTGGGCGCGGCGGCGGCGTCTATGCGGTAGTCCGGGATGCCGTCTCCACGAGGGCCCTTACGAGGATAGACAGTGACGAATTCCTTTACCCGCTCGACTATATCGGCGGTGCATCCGTTAACAAGCCGCATTTCGTCTACCGATAAGAGGTAGTTGTTGCGAGGATAATATGGATGATCGTCCAATGACCGGTAATGATCTTCCTCGGCGCCGCGCGGTTCGTTACTGAAGTTTCCGTCTACCCAATCGACTACGCCGTCCAGGCACGTGAGAGCGTCTTCGTCCTCTATCTTCAGTATCTGGAATAGCGTGAAAAGCCTGTTATAAACCTTCCTGTTGACGGTGTCTCCAGTTCTGTCTCTTGTGTTGGAGTTGATGATGGCGTTGAGGTTGAGCTTGCCGCGCTCATTGACCAATCTTCCGTACATGATGCCGTCCAAGTCGAAGATGTCGGAAGGGAGCGGCACGCTCCACTGCCCTCGCAGGGGGCCTTCGGGATCCGGATCGAGCGGCGAGGCGCCGATTCCCAGCAGCGCCGCCGCCATATCGCCCTCCTCGACGTTCTCCAGGCCTGATCCAAACCCCACCCATTTCGACAGCACGAGCAGGTTTTGAGGATTTCCGGGGCTGAGCAAATTGGCTTCGGCCAGGTAGCGGTATGCGTTGAAGGCGCTACGGCCTATGTAGCGCGACTTGACGCCGTTGCGGTGATTGGATAGCAGTTCTGCGTGCAGGCGGACACCGAACAAAAACTCGCCTACCATCGCGCTCAAAACGGCAATGATAAGTAACACCACCAGGAGCGCGAAACCCGAGGTTTGACGGTGATCGCCTGGGCGCCATGGACAAACTTGTTTGTCCGTGCCTTGGCTGCACTCAAGCCCGGGGCAATGGTAACCAAGAGCACGGACAAGCTGCGATGATTTGCTTGTCCATGGCACCCGGTCTGAAGTGCTATTTTCACTTTTCTTTTTACTTGTCCGGGTCATTTTTATAAAGTGCTGAACTCCGACGGCGTCCATCTCATGGGCGCGGCAACGCCTCGCAACTGCACCGTCCCGCCGTTTTTACCGCGTAAATGTATGGTTATCTCGACCAGGCGCGGCAACTTTCCCGACGTCGAGGAATCCCATCGTTTACTCCATACGCCGTTGTCGTCCTGGTACCTTATTCTCAGGCCGCGAAGTTGCTCCGCGATGTCGTATGTCACGCCGCCTTCCTTCGGGTTAAAATCCGGGAAGGGGTCGGAGCGGCGCTTGAGAAAGAAACTTCCTCGCATCTCGTCGTTTTCTTCGAGCCGGTAGGATGTTTCCGCAATGTTTCCACCGGCTCCCAACGGCCTTGGATCAAATGAAGTCGTGGTGAAGTACAACGAGTCCTGAGGGTGATCGAACGATCCTCCATACTCCCCGACAAAAGGCGTGCTCGACGTATCGGCAGTATCCATCAAGGCTCCATTTATTTCTTTTATCATCGTGTCAAGGGCCACTCTGCCCATCGCCACCAGTTCGAGACGCGACTCCATGCGCCGCTTGGCCCTCGCAGAAGCGTAATAGCTTCCGGTAATGAGGGTCATCATCATGCCCAGCAACGCAAGAGCTATCATCATCTCGATAAGGGTGAAACCTTTTTCATCCGAATCTCTCATAGCCGGGTGCCACGGATACGCCGGAGGCTTATCCGTGCTGTTGTGCCCCGTATATACATAGGACGAACACGGACAAGCTACGCGTGTCCGTGGCACCCTTTCCTTGCTTCTCTGCCAAAAAACCCGTATGGGTCGGATGTTCTCATCGGCCAAAGGATATAACCTCCGGGAAGAAGATTTCCTGCAAAATATACTTGCGCTCGATCTTGCCGTGTTTCCAGGATATTGTAACGGTGGCCTTCAACGGCTCGAACGGCACGCCGGCATAATCGGCCAGGGCCAGAGCGTTTTCGTCGGGCGCTATCTCGACGTGCCACTCGAAACGCTCGAATTCGTCTTTGAAAGCGCCCTTTTCATCATGACCGGAGGTGGTCATTTCCGGGTCGCGCTCGAGATCGGTCATCTTCTCCCTGGCTAGAAATGCGGCGATGGTGTAGTCGCGGTCCCGGTCGGCGAACATCACGCCTGAGTTGATGCCCGCCAGCAGGGTCACAAGCGCCGCAGCCAATATCGCCAAGGCGATGGTGACCTCGATCAGCGTAAAGCCTTTTTTTCGAGCCGATGCGATCATGTCCCGTCCTCGAATTCTATAGGCGCCGGCTCGATATCCACGTCGTGATCGAAAATCGCCACCCTGCCGCTCAGAGGTTTCGTGGCCAGTGTAAACACCCAGCCGCGTTTTTCGTGCATTAGATGAATAACGGCGCGCTCGACACCGCCGTAAGGGCTGAAGTATATATATTCGACGTCGCTGGACTGGGTTGCGCGGCCCAATACTTTCACGTCGCGGATTACCACTCCGGCAGGTATCCGGATGCGCCTCAACCCCGCCGTTTGAGTCTTTATATACTCGAGGCCGGGGCCGTCTTCCTGAGGATCGAGCCGCTCGGCCCAGATGCGATTCTCCTGGATATCGATAACCATCCGCCACGATTTCTTGTCCAATATGGCGCGAGCGTAAAGGTAGCGGATGGTGCCCGCGAGCTTTCTCGATGTTTCGCGCAGGTTGGCACGGCTGAGTATCTGGTACTGTGGGTAAGCTATCGCCGTAACCATGCCGATGATCAACACCACGATCATCAGTTCGATCAGTGTAAAACCGCCTGATTTAGGTAATTTCGTTAAAGATTTCATTGCTTCCCGATCCGTCCGACTCCGAGACACGGGGCTTAAGAGGATGTCGATGAATAAGCCCGCGTTCCTGAGGAGCGAAGCGTCTCGAAGGGCGCGGGCTTATAAGTATCTGTTTTTCCGATACCCTCTTATTTTAAGACCCTTGTCCTTTTCCCTATCTGTCAAGTCTTAGAGAAGAGGCTTAAGCCCCTTGTCCTGTCTTTATCCCGGGATACGTCATGGCTCTGTGGCCTTATCAAGCTCCCAACTGTTTATATCCGAGTTTCTATTTTCACCGCCGACCTGTCCGTCACCGCCGAGGCAGGATATGTTGTAGTCTTCGTTATACTTGCCCGGAACCACATAAACAAACTTATTGCCCCACGGGTCTTTAGGTACTTTCTTTATAATCTTTAACTCGATGCCGTCTTGATCCTTCGAGCTGACCAGGTCACTCAACGTTTTTGGATACTGGCCGACCTCGCTATAGTAAATATCAACAGCGTTCTGGATGCTCTGGATATTCCTCCTGGCGATTTTCACCCTGTACCGATGTATCATCGAAGGCGCATTCACGGTCACGATTGTGGCCAATAGACCGAGTATTGTCACAACTATCATAATCTCGATCAGTGTAAAACCCGCAGAAATCCTTTTCCTGTTATCACCGGATTCTTTAAATCTTTTCACTGTCTTACCTCCCTTTTACTTTTGCCCTGTCAGGCGTCATTTTTTCAAGTATATCTTTAGACTTTGACGCCGTCTTGTGCGAATTCGTTCTTTCCCATTTCGTCGCAGCGGCGAGCCCAAGTGTCCACCCGGCCCACCGGCCAAATAGACCTTGACGCCGCAACTAATCCGATATAGGATACCAACAAATAATAATAAGGAGAAGATAGCATGGATTTCGATCTGACCCAAGAACAAAAGGCCATTCGTGACTCAGCGAGGCGCTTTGCGGATTCCGAAATCGTTCCTGTAGCGCGCCGTAACGATGAGGAGCATATTTTCCCGCAGGAAATTGTGAAAAAGATGGGCGAATTGGGCTATCTTGCGGGGCCGTTGCCCGTCGAGTATGGCGGATCGGGTATGGACTATATCGCATACGCGATACTTACCGAGGAGATCGGGCGGGCGTGTTCGAGCGTGAGAACGGTTTTGAGCGTGCATTCGAGCCTGACGAGCCAAACCATACTCAAATGGGGCACCGAGGAGCAGAAGCGGGAAATATTGCCCAAAATGGCCTCGGGCGAGTGGATCGGTTGTTACGGGCTGACCGAGCCGGACGCGGGCAGCGACCCGGTTAACTTACGCACCCGGGCGGTGCGAGACGGCGATTCGTGGATACTCAACGGCACCAAAATGTGGATTTCCAACGGCGGCGTCGCAAAGATAGCGCTGATATTCGCGCAAACCGACCCCGAAAAAAAACACAAGGGGATAGTGGCGTTTATAGTGGATACCGAAACGCCGGGATTTTCATCGAAGGAAATAGAGGGCAAACTGGGGCTGCGGTCCGCGAGCACTGCCGAACTTATAATGGAAGACGTGCGCGTTCCCGACTCGATGCGACTGGGCGAGGTCGGCGAGGGGTTCAAAGTAGCGATGAGCGCGCTCGACAACGGCCGCTACAGCGTTGCGGCGGGCTTCGTCGGTATCTGCCAGGCGTCGCTCGAGGCGGCGGTGAAATACGCCAGGGAAAGGGAACAGTTCGGCAAACCCATTGCGAGCTTCCAACTCGTGCAGGCGTTGATAGCCGACATAGCCGTGGACACCGAAGCATCGAGGATGCTCGTCTGGCGCGCCGGACACGTCAAAAACAAGGGCGAACGCTCGACCATCGAAACCTGCATCGCCAAATATCACGCAAGCGAGGCCGCCGTACGATGCTCCAACCGCGCCATACAGGTGCACGGTGGGTACGGGTACTCGAACGAATACCCCGTCGAGCGCTACATGCGCGACGCCCGTGTGGCCACTCTATACGAAGGCACCAGCCAGATTCAGCAGCTCATCATCGGGTATCACTACACCGGGATAAGGGCGTTTGTGTGATAAATGTCCTAAATTATCGGAAAAAATCAATAAAATTGGGTTTTCCGATTTTTCTGTTGACACCCGGGACAAGTTATGCTAGTGTAGTGTATCATAAATAAGG
>CAZDAF010000006.1:0-28398 GCA_964503115.1 uncultured bacterium | reverse complement strand
CGGGGCGGATTCTTGTCGGGCAAATTGAACCCGTTAAAACGATCCTCTCCCATTTATCGACAGCGTTAAATAAGGGAGATACAAACCCGGTTGACATCCTCTGTGCCCGAATTACCATCACAAAGTCAGTTTACGCCGGTGGTCGGATGGTTGTTGGGTGGAGTAAAAAGTCGCGATTTTGTGGAAAGGTTTACCGGGCCTAAATCGGCCGAATGGGTGGTATTGTTGTTTTCGATGGCGCATTTATGAAATTGTCGCATTACATCGAGAAGTATATGTGGGTGCTGAACCTGATATTGTTGCTGATACTGGGTTGGGCGGCGGCGCGGGTCACTTCCACCGCAGTGCGGGCGCACTTCACGCGGCTCCCCCAAATCGAACCGTGGAAACCTCCCGTCGCAGAAGAAACCTCCCAGGATGCGACTTACCCGATATCGGTTGAGAAGATCGAGGCGCGAAACCTGTTTAGGGCGAAAATCAAGGATGAGGAAGCGGCTCCATTGCCTGACGACAACGGTGAAATAACCTTGACGCCGCTTGACTTAGAACTCGAGGGCGTAATTACCGGGCCGGGCTGGGCGTTTGCCACAATACGCGACAAGAGAGCGGGTAAAAAGAAGGTGCAGGTGCTTGCAATCGGGGAAGAAGTAAAATCCGGCGTTGTCGTCGCCGCCATCGAGCCGAGACGCGTGGTTTTCCAGAGGGCTAACGGCGACCGGGAGGAATTGTTACTTGACTATAAGAAAAATAAGAATACAAAGAAAAAAAAGGGGGAAAGGAACAGGAATGAAAGGCTAAGACCGAGATCTCGCAGAACCACCAACTACGGTAAGGGCATAAAGAAGATATCCGAGACCGAGTATGTCATCGAACGGGAAAGTTTTCAGGCGGCGTTGGAGAATATGAATGAGCTTATTACTCAGGCACGACTGGTACCTAACTTCGGGCCTGACAGGAAGGTGGACGGATTTCGCATATTCCGTGTCAGGCCGGGCAGTCTTTTTCAGAACCTGGGGCTAAAGAACGGAGACATTATACATAGAGTAAACGGGGTCGAGCTTGACGATGCCCAGAAGGGGTTCGAATTTTTCCAAACGTTGAGCGACCAAAGCAATTTTACGATAGATTTAAAACGAGGCAATGACAGGAAGACCTTCAAATACGATGTGAAATGAAGGGATGTCCTTTTCGTTAATCCCCCCGGTGGAGGGCAGAATAGGTGGCGAAAATTTTTGGCAAACTTAGACCGTTTTTATTGTGTGCGGCGCTGTTGACTCTGGCGACCTTTGTGGGCGCCCAAGAGGAGCCGTACGAGACTTCAACCTCCACATCCGAAGCGGAGTTGGAAAACGTCGGCGAGGAGGTCGGTGAAGACGTCGGCGAGGAAGAAGACAGGCCCGTAACCCTCAACTTCGTGGATATGGAAATCAGCGAGATCATCACAAACATCTCGAAGATCACCGGCAAGAATTTCATTTGGGATGAAAAGGTTCGAGGAAAGGTCACCATCATCTCGCCCGAAGGAATACCGGTCGAAGAGGCGTGGCGCGTTTTCGAGGCCGTCATGCGCTTCAACGGCTTCCAGCTTGTCACTGTGAAAGGCGTGAAAAACCTGTACAAGATAGTGCGAATACAGGAAGTGGGCGGCGAGACCATACCCACTTACACAAAAGGTTTATGGAGTCCCAAGACCGAGGCTTTCGTCACTCGCCTTTTATCTTTGAAGTATATCGACGCGGCAAGCGCCGCCGGCGTGCTTAACAACCTTAAAAGCAAAGAAGGAAAAATCATACCCTATCCCCCTACCAACACTCTTATCGTCATCGAGAGCGCCAACAACCTCAACCGGCTGGTTCGCGTGCTCAAGCAAATGGATGTGCCCGTCAAGTTGCCTCAGGTGAAAATCATTCGGCTCAGTTACGCAGCCGCGGACAAAATCGCATCCGAACTGTCTCAGATATTCAGCGAAGATTATCTCGGAGCGCTCATGGTCGGTGATGAGGCCCCCTCAAGGCCGGAACCACGCCGTCCAAGGAGAAATCAGCCGGAACCGAGAACCACTAAAGGAAAAAACCTCAATGCACTTAAGATAATCCCGGACGTAAGGACGAATTCGCTCATTGTGATTGCCACCGAGGAAATAATCGCCGAAGTGATCCGGGTAATTGCCGAGTTGGATATACCCATTGAAGGCGAGGAGGGGATATACGTTTATTACTGCCAAAACGCCAACGCCGGCGAACTTGCCTCGACACTCAGTTCCCTGACCGGTACGACCCGTACGCAGCAGCAACCCACCACACGCTCCGCTGAAGGAGCTTCTCCAAAGCCCAAACCCCGACCCACTACAAAATCCTCCTCAGTGCCTATGGGAACTCTTAGCGGGGATGTGTATATAACTGCCGATGAACCTACCAACAGTCTCGTCATTGTTGCCAGCCGCCGTGACTATCAAATAATCCGGCAGGTGATAGAGAAATTGGACGTCCGTCGCCGGCAGGTTTTCATCGAGGCCGTGATACTCGAGGTCACCATGTCCGACTCCGACGCTTTGGGCACCAGTTTTGCCGGCGCCGCCGCCTTGAATAGCGATGCGGCAGTTTTCGGTTCCACGGCGCTCGGCGGTCTCAACTCGATGGGTATACTTCCCGCGCTTACCTCCGAAAACACCGCGAGCGTTCTTCCCGGCGGGTTCAGCGTGGGCGCGTTGGCCAAGACGGTTACGGTAAACATCGGCAACACGACCGTCGAGGTGCCTACTTTCAGCGCGTTATTCAACGCTCTAGTGACTTCCAATAAAGCGAATGTGCTCTCCACGCCGAACTTGCTTACCACCGACAACGAGGAGGCCGAGATAATCGTCGGCCAAAACGTTCCCATACCCACCGGCCAAACCGTCGGTACGGCGGGAACTACCACCGTAACCGTCCAACGCCAAAGCGTAGGTATCAAGCTCAAAGTCACTCCGCAAATAAGCGAAAGCAACACTATCCGGCTGGTAATATTCACCGAGATATCCGGCGTGGTGACGGAAGCCGTAGCGGGTATCGACGTCAACGTTTTAGGCATCACTACCAGTATTAAAAGCGCCCAAACTACTGTTATTATGGACAATCATCAAACCGTGGTGATCGGTGGGCTCATCGAGAACCGTAACGCCGAATCCGTTTCCAAGGTGCCTCTCCTCGGCGATATACCAATCCTGGGCTGGCTGTTCAAAAGCAGGACTCGCGATGTGCGCAAGACAAACCTCGTGATTCTCCTGACCCCGCACATAGTGCGCGACGCCGAGCAAATGAGCGAACTTTCGGAAAGGTACAACCGTCGAAGACGGAGATTTTTGGAAGAGGCTTCCGGCGGCAGGTACCAGGATCCTTTCTTCTTCGAGCCGCTTATATTACCTGAGGAAACTGCCACGCCGGAGGCCGACATAAGCCCCGCTCCAATGCCTGAACCAATGACACCGGAATCTGAAGAAGGGATTGATACGCCTGCGCCCGAACCGGAATCGATGACACCGGAGACGGGAGACGAAGCTTATTCTTATACGCCTGAGCCCGAGGCTTTCACGCCGGACGAAGAAGGTTACCAGTAGCAGTGAAGGATTTCATAGGCCAAAGGCTGGTGGCGGAGGGAATGCTCGATCCCTCCGATCTCGAGAGAGCTCTCGAACTGCAAAAGGAACAAGGGGTACGCCTGGGAAAGGTACTCCTAAATGAGGGGTTGGTCAGCGGGGAGAATCTATATCGCCAATTAGCCCGCCAGTTGGGAGTCGAGTATCTGGACAAGATTCCTCATAAAGAGGTGGAACTTAATCTTATAAAAGACTTGCCGATACAATTCGCGAAGCGCAACCATCTTCTACCGATTGAGGAAAAGGACGATGTTATAGTGGTGGTCTGCGCCGACCCGTTAAATTTCTACGCACTTGATGACCTGAGGCAACTGCTGGGCAAGGAAGTTTTGCCCGTTCTGGCTGCCGAGGATATTCTGCTCGAGGCCATCAACGAGGTTTATGATCGGGCCAGTGAAAGCGCCGAACGCGCCATGGACGGGCTGAGTGAAGATTCTCTCGGGTCGTTCGCCCAGGAATTTGAAGAACCTCAGGACTTGCTCGATGCCTCCGATGAAGCCCCCATCATCAGGCTCGTCAACAGCCTCCTCTTTCAGGCAATCAAGGAGCGGGCAAGCGATATACATATCGAGCCTTTTGAGAAGGAGGTTAGCGTTCGATTCAGAATAGACGGAATACTCAGGGAAATTATACGGCCTCCAAAGAGGTTCCAGAATTCGATAACAAGCCGTGTAAAGGTCATGGCGGGACTTAACATTGCTGAAAAGCGCTTACCACAGGACGGCCGCATACGAATAAAGATCGCCGCAAGGGACATTGACATACGTCTTTCAACTATTCCGGTCGCGCACGGCGAGCGGGTGGTCATGCGCCTGTTGGATAAAACCAGCGTGATCCTGAGTCTCGAGGATCTCGGCCTCGAGGGCGGCGTGCTCGAAAAGATGAATCGGCTCATTCGCCGCACGAACGGCATCATGCTCGTCACCGGCCCGACCGGAAGCGGCAAGACCACTACCTTATATGCAGCACTCACCCGCATCAACCGCCCGGACCTGAACATCATCACGGTCGAGGACCCGGTTGAATACCAGATAATGGGAATAGGGCAGATACAGGTCAACTCGAAGATCAACCTTACTTTTGCCAACGGTTTGCGCAGCATATTGCGCCAGGATCCCGACGTCATCATGGTGGGCGAAATTCGAGATGTCGAGACGGCGGATATAGCCATACAGGCGTCTCTGACCGGTCACCTTGTTTTCAGCACTCTTCATACCAATGACGCGGCAGGCGCTCTCACGAGGCTTCTGGATATGGGCGTCGAGCCTTTCCTGGTGGCGAGTTCTCTCGTGGCCACCATCGCCCAGAGGCTGGCGAGGGTATTGTGCAGGAATTGCCGCGAGGCGTATCAGCCGAGCGATGCGGAGCTGGATGAACTCGGGATCGCCCGCGACAAAGTCAGACCGGAGGGATTCTACAAATCGGTGGGTTGCGACAGTTGCCTCGGCACAGGCTACATGGGCCGCGCAGGTCTATTCGAAATGTTGGTGGTGGACGACGAGGTAAGGGAGCTTATCGTACAAAGGGCGGACAGCGTTCGTATAAAGAAAAGCGCTATGAGCCGCGGCATGAGAAATCTGCGCGATGATGGGGTGCTGAAAGTTATTGACGGTACCACCAGCGTTGCGGAGGTGCTTGCGGTTACCCAGGAAGACGCGCTGTAAGGATAGCGCTCAAGCCCTAAACATTGGAGAAATATGCCGGTATTCGAGTACAAGGGATGGGACAGGCACGGTAAACGCACCCTGGGAGTGGTGGATGCCGAAGGGCCGCAGGCCGCTCGAGTAAAGCTGAAGCGCGCCGGTATATATACTATAGAGCTTAATCAGCAGTCCTTGACGCCCAAAAAGCCCTGGTCGCGAAAAATATCGCTGCGAAAGGGAGCCGGGGCGATAACTTCCCGTGATATAAGCGTGGCCACCCGGCAATTAAGCACCTTGGTTCGCGGCGGCCTGCCTTTGGTGACGGCGCTTAATGCGCTGGTCGAGCAGGTGGACAACGAAGACCTCGTCGCCGTATTAGCCGATGTGAGAGAGAGGATAAATGAGGGCGCCAGTTTTGCCGACGCCATGGCCGCGCACCCACGGGTTTTTAACCCCTTATACATAAACATGGTAAGAGCGGGCGAAACGTCGGGCGCTCTCGAAGTCGTTCTCGAACGACTTGCGGAGTTCCTCGAGGGCCAGGAGGAGCTTCGGGGTAAGGTTTTCGCCGCGCTGATTTATCCCGCCGTTATGCTTGTCGTGGGCATTGCGGTGGTGCTTTTCATGGTTACGTACGTTATACCTCAGGTGCAGGTAATATTCGATGAAACGCAACAAGCATTGCCTCTACCAACGAGGTTGCTACTGGGTTTTACCGATTTTCTTCGCCATTGGGGATGGTTGGTATTGATATTTGTGATAATTGGATACTATTTTTTCAGAAGGTGGATCAAAACAGAAACGGGTCGTGAGAATTGGGACCGCTTCCGAATAACCGCGCCGATATTCGGGAACCTCTCGCTGGTGGTTTCCACGAGCCGTTTTGCGCGGACTCTTTCCACACTTTTAACCAGCGGCGTGCCACTTGTCCGGAGCCTTGACATAGTCGAACACGTTATGGGCAACGTGCTTTTGGCCGATGCCGTTAAAAAGGCCCGAAACGCCATAGCCGAAGGCGCAGACCTCGCAGGCCCCCTAAAAACCAGTACCCTGTTCCCTCCTATCGTGGTGCACATGGTTGCCGTAGGTGAGAAAACCGGGGATCTGGAAGCGATGCTTTCGCACGTCGCAGACGCTTATGACACCGAGGTGGAAATCCGCATCAGAGCTATGACATCGATGCTCGAACCCATGCTGTTGCTGGCGATGGGCGTTGTTATCGGTTTCGTGGTAGTAAGCGTTCTCCTTCCGATTTTCCAGATGACCCAGGGATTTTAGCAATATTGTTCGTCGCGCTCGGCGAATGATCTCATCCCGTTGTTAAAAGTAATTTTTCTGTTTTGAGAAATGGTATCAGAGGTTAGGAGCATCGTCTCCGATAATAATGGGTGTGAGGTCCCGGGGCCATTTGACTTTCTCCCCGGCGCGTCCCCAGGCTCGGAGCAAAAGAGTGTTTTTTGAGTTACGCCGCTGCCGCACTATTCCCCAAATCGGTATTTCATTCGCGAACCATTGCTCGACCATCGCACTCGGCGTACGTATGGACCAGTGCTCGGAGTCGACCACTCGGTCCCCGGCGCGGGTGGGCTCGTGCTTTCTCTTCATTTCCAGACATGCCATTCTCCCATAAAGGTCGAATCCCTTGTCGAGGTTTCGCTCGACGTCGCGGAAATTAAACCTATGCCTATAGGCTTTTTCTTGAGAAGTATGCCTGAAGTAGGTAAGATACTCGATAATGACGCCCTCCGGGTCGCGATCAATCACCACCATGCGAACTTGCAACTGTTTGTTTACATAGTAGAGTACCCAATCTCCCGGGCGCATTTTTCCCATAGCATTCATTATTCGAGCCGAGTAGGTAGGTTCTACAACTCTTTTAGATGAGCAGCCGGGTATCGCGAGCACTGTAATCAAGATTGTCGCTGTCAAAAGGCGTATATAGTTCATTTGCCTTTACCTTTACATTTTTTCTTGAACTTTTCGAATTCGCCGTTGTAAGCGTCATTTGTGGGGAAAGCGACGCATTTGGCGAAAACGCCCCATTTCCAGCCTGCGCCGCGTTTATTCCGCCGCTCAACCATTTCCTTGATTTCGGCTTCCTTGCGGGAATATTCCTTTTCGCATTCGGTCAAGGTGTCGGTAAGGAGCGTATCCCTCAGTACACATTGGGTATCGCTTTTGCCCGCCCAGAAGAAACTTACATAGATCTTCCCCGACGTGGAAGACGCCGCTTCCGTATTGGTGTTGCCTGCGAGAGATACCGCCCCGAAAAGGCTCGTCACAACTGCGAAAATAACCAGGTATCGAATCCGGTTAATACCCGTCATTTTACTTTCCTTCCTTTTACGTTTTATATGGAGAAAGGATACCTCAAACGGAGCGGTGAGCGCAACCCGACCGATGCTACCGGGAGTTCGAAAGACCGATCCGGTGAAGTTGAGTTTATATCATATTTATCGGCAGGTATTGCGTAACCCGTCTTCAGAGAGTAACATGGCAAAAGGGAATTTTGAATATATTCGGAACAAGTTGTCGGCAGAAAATGGTGGGAAATCGACATTTTGATTGATTAATGAGCCACGTGCCGGGAGGTGTACATTATGAAGGCCGGAAAAATAGTTTTAATCGTCGTAATGGGCATGTTGGTCGCATCTGATGCAGTTTTTGGAGAAGGTAGGGAATTGTGGACCAATATGAGTGTATTCGGACGATTCCTTATAGCGGAGGACTTGGATAAAAACGGAGTACTGGAAATATTGTGCCCCATGTCAAGAAAAACGATTTTTATCTCCGGCTCCAAAGGAAAAATTGTCGACGAAAATATAGAAGGTTACTCGAAAAGATCATTAATTGCCGACATAGATGGCGATGGTGAATTTGAACTCATCCTCTCGGCGCAGAGGCCTCTTTTAGACGAAAACGGCGTCATTCTGAAAAGGCGGGGCTTGTTAGGATGGAAACAAGAGGAGTGTTGGACGAGCAAGTTGGCTCAGGTTTTCACTATGTATGATTTTGACGGGGATGGCTATGGAGAGATAGTAGCGCTGTTATATAAGAAGATAGTTTCTATCGGTCCCGCCGGGGGATGGGGTTGGTCTAAAGATGTCGGCCCCGAAGCTCTAGGCATCTTGGCGGATGTGATGGGTGACGACAAGCCGGAAATTGCGGTTATCCGGTGGGTTAAAAGCAGCAAGGGATATTATTCCAGAACGATAGCTTTTGAGGATTATAATTACGATTTTGGCCTGAGCGTCCTAGATCCCGCCACAGGCGATATAATTAGTACCAACGGTAAAATGAGAAAGCCCGTCAGGTACCCCATTGCGGCAGATTTGTCCGACAGGGGCAAGGACGACGTCGTGGTCTTTACCGAAACTAAAATATTTATTGTACGGGACGGAAACATATACGCAACATACAGGCATACAGCCAACGTTGATTTAGAAGATGTGGAGGTGAAATCGTTCATCAGGGAAAAAAAGATGAAAATTTATGTTGATGATATGGGTATGGCACAAGTAAAAGCCGATTTTCTCAATGGAGTAGTCGGAAATTTTCATTCTTCCGATGGACTGGAGATCGCCGTTATTACTATTCTGGGCCACCTTATAGCGTTGTCTGCGGAAGGAGAATTTCTATGGGAGAGTCAGGTCGGAATAGGGGGCGAGCCGGTGGTGGCGGATGTAAACGGGGACGGAGACCAGGAGATAATACTGCCTTTGAAAAGTGGTGAGGTGACGGCGTTCGATGGTGAAACCGGCGAGGAGGTATATTCGTTTACAACGGTTGTCGAGCCGGCCAAGCTGCTGGTTGCCGATGTGAATGGTGACGGCAATCTTGATATTGTGGCGGGTGGGAATAATGGTATCACGGCGTGGACTATGGATGCCAGGGGAGAGATTGAATGGGCCACTGAATTCGGTGACGCGACCGGAACGGGCAACTACGGTATGTCTAGGGGATATACTAAACGAATAGCCGATCCGTATGCCTTGAGGAAATTCCCTTACGTAAGGGTAGGAGGCTCCGTCGCCGGTGTGTTGATAGCTATAGCGGGGATTTTCTTCGGAGTCCGGTATTTCAAGACCGTTAAATCGACCATCAACGGGGTGGAAACCGAGGGGCCGATCGGCAGGTTGGAAAAAGCTTATGAACGGGACAGCAGTTCGCCAAACACCGTTATACCGCTCGCAAAAGAATATGCCAAAAACAAAGCCATTACCATCAAGGCCATCGAAATTTATGAAAAGGCGTTAAAACTGGCGCCGAAGGAAGCGGATATAATTACCGCTTGCTCAAAGGCATTTGTTTTCAGGAAGATACTTACTCCGGAAAGCGAAGAGCTTTTTCGGGCGGTACTGGAATTAAATCCCGATGATAACGAGTTCGTCAAACAACTTGTTGGCCTGTACTCTCTAAAAAACAGGACAGACAACGCCGCCTTGTCCATTTATCATGGTTATTTCACCAAAGGGGATTTTGATCCCAAGTTGGCGAAGTCTGTTGCGGAAATGCTGGCCAGGGCCGGCAGTGTGGACGCTTTTTCAGCGTGGCTTTATCACCAGGTACTTAGTGTTGATACCGGAAACATAATGTTATTAATGGCGCTTCTTGTCTGTTTGAAACATCAAAACGATCCGAAATCGTATTTGGCATGGGCTACACGCTACCTTGGGGAGCAAAATCTGGATATGGCCAAGAGAATGAAGATAGCCGAGGACCTTCGTGACTGGGGTATGGAAGAAGAAGCCCGGCGCTTCCAGGCCGGATCGGTGGAGTCATGAATTTCAGGCGCGGCTAAATCATCGGAGAAGTGCACCGAGTTTTTGCGCAATGTTAAAGTCTGACGAAGTTTATTTGCGTCCGATAGGCGTATTGCACACGCCGTTTCGTTCCGCTTCCGAATGTCCCCGGCAAGGTTCGATCACCGATCATAAGGGGGAGGCGGAAATATTTCAGGATTACGCGCCGGGTTTGAAAAGCATTGAGAAGTTCAGTCACATATGGTTGGTTTATAAGTTCAACAGCGGCGGCTCGGTACCGATCATAACTACTCCGGGTCACAGTCGTGGCGTACCGCGAGGCCTGTTCGCCACGCGCAGTCCATTTCGCCCCAACCCCATTGGGATTACCTTGGTGAAAATTTTGGAAGTGAGCGAAAACCGCATACGGTTCGTGGGCGCCGATATGATTGATAAAACCGAGTTGCTCGACATTAAGCCTTATGTTCCGGCAATCGACTCCCCAAACGAAAAAGTTGACTCGGCATGGCTCGAAAATTCCTTTTCGGAAACGAAAGATACATAAGTAAGGGTTCGTACGGTCCCCTGCGAAGAAGAAACAATAAATTCTTAAGAATGGTAAAAGGAGAATCTCATGACGAAAATGACACCTTCGGAAGCATTGGTCGAGACTCTGGTGGCGGAAGGCATCGAGGCTGTGTTCGGCATAGTGGGGAGCGCTTACATGGACGCATTGGACCTTTTCCCCGCCGCCGGTATCAGGTTTGTGAGTGTAGCTCACGAACAGGCCGCCGCTCATGCGGCGGACGGGCTTGCCAGAGTGACGGGTGCGCCACAGGCGTGCATAGCGCAAAACGGCCCGGGAGCGGCGAATTTCGTCAGTGCGATAACCGCAGCTTTCTGGGCTCACTCTCCAGTCGTGGCAATAACCCCGGAAACAGGCAGCATTGGGATCGGCACGGGCGGATTCCAGGAACTCGACCAGATGGCGTGGTTGGAAAAATGCACTAAATTCCAAGTGCGCGTCAATCGACCCGATCGTATGGCGGAATTGGCGCGGCGTTGTTTTTATGTCGCAAAATCCGAATGCGGTCCGACGCAGTTGAACATTCCCCGCGATTATTTCTATGGGGATATAGACTGCGAAATCTACAGGACCGGAGAGGTGTTTCGCGGCGCGGGACCGGGGTCGCAGGTGGAACTGGCGGCCGAAATGCTCGCAAAAGCCGATTACCCGGTTATCCTGGCGGGCGGGGGTATATCAATTGCCGATGCGGTCGAGGAAACTGAAGCTTTGGCGGAATATCTCACCGCACCCGTCGTCAACACCTATCTTCATAACGACAGTTTCCCCTCGAATAACCCTCTAAGCGTCGGGCCTATCGGTTATTGCGGTTCGAAAGCCGCCATGCGGATCATTGCGAAGGCGGACGTCGTCCTCGCACTGGGTTCCAGGCTCGGGCCTTTCGGGACCCTTCCACAGTACGACATGGATTACTGGCCGAAAGACTCAAAAATCATCCAGGTGGACATCGACCATAACCAGTTGGGCTTGAGCAAGCGCGCCGATCTGGGCGTGGTGGCTGATGCGAAGGAGTTCGCGGTGCGACTGCTGGGCAAGTTGCGAGCATCGGAAAAATCGCGTAAGCCGAACGCCCGGCGGTTGGCCGATGTGGCCGAAGAAAAGGACGTCTGGCGCAAGGAACTCGATAAATGGTCGTCTTCCACCGCGAAGCTCATGCACCCGAGGCGGCTGCTCAAGGAACTTGCCGAGGCTATACCTCCCGGATCGATCATCACCACGGACGTCGGCAACACCTGCTCGATGTGCAACAGCTACTTCGGGTCGACCGGCCCGAGGCAGTTCCTTGCAGCGCTCAGTTGGGGGAATTGCGGCATTGCATACGGAGTGGCTATGGGCGCAAAGGTCGGCGCGCCCGCGACGCCCGTTTTCGCCATGCAGGGAGACGGCGCTTGGGGAATTAGCGGTCTCAGTGAGGTTATGACCGCCGTACGGGAAAAAATTCCCGTTATCGCCGTGATATTCAACAACGACCAATGGGGTGCGGAGAAGAAAAACCAGATCGATTACTATGGTAACCGATTCGTCGGCACCAACCTCGCAAATCCCGATTTCGCGCAGATCGCTCGAGATATGGGCGCTGAAGGCTATCGAGTGGAAGACTACAAGGATGTGCGGGAAGTGGTGGAAACGGCGCTGGCCTCCAACAAGCCCACCGTTATTGACGCCGTGATAGACGGGGCGGCGGAAGTATTGGCGGAGCCGTTCAGAAGAGACGCTTTGAAAATGCCGGTGAGGCATTTGCCCAAGTATGCACATTTGAACACAAAATAGGGATGAATCATCAATAGGGAAATTGTCCGCCAAGGCATCGTTGTGAGCCGAGCAGCATGAAAATACTTGTTCTAAACAGCGGCAGTTCCAGCTTGAAATACAAGGTCTTTGGAATGCCCGATGAGGTGGAACTGGTTGCGGGCCAGGTGGAGAGGATAGGAGAAACGGTTGAAAAATCGATTTTCGTCCACTCTCGTGCGCAAGAAGAAAAACTCAGAGATAAACTGCAATGCCCCAATCATCGGGCGGCGCTCGAAAAAGCGCTTGATGCGATAACCGACACCGGGATAGGATGCGTGACGGAGCCCGACGAAATCGGGGCGATAGGTCACCGGGTGGTACACGGCAGGGATGTGTATACTGGGCCGACGCGGGTTTCCGGGGAGGTTATATCGAAATTGAAGGAGTTTATCGAACTCGCGCCCCTTCACATGCCCGCGAATATTTCGTGTATCGAGGCTTGCATGGAACTGCTGCCGAAAACGCCGCAAGTGGCTAATTTCGATACAAGTTTCTATCAGACCATGCCGAAACATGCGTATTTATACCCCGTACCGCTCGAGTGGCACGAAAAATACGCCGTCAGGCGTTACGGTTTTCATGGCATTTCGCATCAATATGTGACTCACACCGCGAGTGAAATGTTGGGAATACCGCTCGATAAACTGAAACTGATCACTGCGCATCTCGGAGCCGGCGCCAGCATCACCGCGTTCGATGAAGGCCGGGTGCTCGACACCAGTATGGGATTTACTCCCCTCGAGGGACTTATGATGGGTACCAGAGTGGGGTACCTGGATCCTGCGGTTATACCGTATATGGTTTCCAAAACCGGCGCCTCCGTCGCCGAGATTGAAAGGACACTCAATAACGAGAGCGGCCTGGCGGCTATCAGCGGCATAAGTCGCGACATGCGCAATATTCTTGAAGAACGCAAAAAAGGTAACGAGCGCGCCGAACTGGCGTTTCGGATGTTCGTCCACACGCTGAGGAAATACATCGGGGCATATTACTTCGCCATGGGCGGCGCGGACGCCATCGTATTCACGGCAGGTATCGGCGAAAACTCCCCCGAAATTCGTCAGGCCGTATGCGAAAACCTTGAACACAGCGATATAATTCCGGACAGGGAAAAAAACGAGGAGGTCGTCGGGGGCATAACCGCTTTCATCTGCGACCCATCAAGCCCGATAAAGCTGCTCGTAATACCCACCGACGAAGAGGTAATGATCGCACGCGAGACATACGGGTTGGTTCAATTAATCAACTTCCAGCATGATTGAACGGTAGGCTTGACAAGCGGGTTTTCAAAACATATCCTCTGTTTTGTTTGGGGGATAATATGCAGCATGAGTTACCACTATAGTGATTTTTCAGTGTTAGAATGAATGCGACTAATATCCCATAAAATTTAATTGAAAGGAGGTGAAAAAAACATGAAAGTGAAAAGTATGGTAATTGCGCTAGTATGCGGTCTGGCATTTGCCGGAATGATGATCGGCTGTGATGACTCCTCAGGGAGGGATCCTATTACGGCGAGCGCAGCCACCTACCAGAGTTCAACTACTTCAACCACGTTCACCGCGTTTAGTTCTACTACCTGGACCTACGATGTGGTGGAATGGTCCGGCATTGATAGCCAGGGGGCAGTCACCGAAGCTACGATATACTACGACCCCATAACGGGAACGACGACAGCCGCGACCGATGCGTTCGACACAATCGGTTTGCTCCATATACAAGACGACACTTATGGCCAGCCTTATAACCCCCAGACCACCGGCGTCGTATTGGAGGACTCAGACCGCGAGTTGGTTTTGCCGGCTCAGAATCTGATGGGTATCGATGTCGAGCGCAAGCTTTACGCGAACCCCACGGCGACTCATGAAGGCAAAGACGCCTTCATGCGGTGGCTCGAAATCCTGACCAATAACACCACGGAGCCTATCACCGTGAACGTCGTCATCGGAGGAGACCTCGGTTCAGACGATAGCACCGAAATAATCGGCACTGCGGATGGAGACTTGATTGTCGAGGATGGAGTGGACAACTGGTTCATCACGGGAGACGATACGGTCAGCGGCACATTCGGCGACCCGATTGTGGGCCACCTGCTCGATGGAAGCTTGGCTTTCGACGGAGTAGACAATCTGGTTACGTTTACCACCACCGGCCAAACCGGGTTTTATTACAGTACTACCGGCTATACAACCACTCCTTACACTGTTACCACCATGACCACTCTCTCGCATTCCCCGGAAGACTTGATTTACAGCTGGACCGGAGTGACCCTTGCTACGGGAGAGACCAAGATCATAATGCACCTGGAAATCCTGACACTTGAAAACACACTCAGCACCCAATCCGCCGGTCTGCCGGACGCGATAGATGCGGCCGAGGCGCTCGAGAGCGCTCCCGCTTCAGTCGTGGCAGGGATGGATGCCGACGAGATCAACGCGGTGGTCAACTGGCCTGCCGCGCGCAACAACGGCAACGTTTTAGGCGTAGCAAACTCGGTTACGGCAAACACGCTGGTGACCGTCACTAATGTGACCCAGGATACTACAGCCCAAAGTTACAGTTTGTCCGACGGCAGCTTCGGTGTATGCATCGATGCCGCCGTAGGTGACCAGATACTGGTTGACGACGGTACAACCCAGGTTACAGTAACCGCCAGATAATTTGGACTTAGCTTTCCTAAAAGGGGTACATTGTGTTAAAATACAATGTATCCCTTTTTTTCATTGGAGAAATAATGTCGATACTAAAACTCTCCACAACTTGGAGACTATTTCTTATCACCGTTTTTATTTCGGCCATGCTAGCGGCCATTCCCGGGTGCGAGCGCCTGGGTAAATTCGGTACCGGTAACAGGCCCAACGTGCTCCTTATTACCCTGGACACTACGCGGGCCGACCGGCTGGGCTGCTACGGCTACCAAAGTATCGAGACGCCGGTGATGGATCGCCTGGCCAGAGAAGGTGTCCGATTTGAAAGGACCTACGCCTCCTCCCCCATCACGCTTCCCAACCATGCTTCCATTCTGACCGGTACCCATACCCTCTTTCACGGCGCCCGCAACAACGGCACTTACCAGGTCGATCCTTCAATCACTACCGCAGCCGAGATGTACTCCGTCAAGGGATACACCGCCGCCGCATTTATAGCGTCCTTTCCGCTACTGGCCCGTTTCGGCCTGGATCAGGGATTCAAAGTCTACGATGACCGCATCGAGGAGGGCAAAGAAAAAAGGACTTTTCTATTTCAGGAACGACGTGCATCGGACGTGAATAAGGCGGTGATGCGTTGGCTGAATAAAAAGCCCGAGGGGCCGTTGTTCGTGTGGGTCCACTATTTCGATCCTCATTTCTCATACGAACCTCCATCGCCATTTAAGGAAAAGTATTTTTTCTCTCCTTACGACGGTGAGATAGCCTATACGGACTCACAGATCGGGGAGCTTGTCGAGGCTTTCCGGAATCGAGGCCTGCTGGACAACACTATTGTAGCCATAACCGCCGACCATGGTGAGAGCCTCGGCGAACATAACGAAAAGACCCATGCCATACTTATTTATTACGGTACGGTGCGCGTTCCCTTGATCCTTTGGTATCCAAAGGTGCTGCCAGCCGGAAAGGTGGTTGTGGATACGGTCAGATCCATAGACATCCTGCCCACCCTTCTTGATTACTCCGGCATTCCTATACACGAGGATATTCAGGGTGTAAGCCTGCGACCCTTGATTGAGGGTAAACGGGAAAGCCTCGACCTGGTCGCCTATACCGAAACCCTGGCGCCTTACCTGCATTTTTATTGGAGTCCTCTGGAAGGTATACGCACCGGCGGCTATCTCTATATCAAGGCCGACCCTGAAGAACTATATAATTTGAATCAGGACTCCATGGAAGTCCATGATCTATCCGCTACCGAGCCCAAGAAGCTTGCGCAGATGCGCGCTATTTTTAAAAAGGAGAAAACCGGGATAATAAATCCGAATGAACTCAAATCCGAAGTCAAATTGGATGCGGAGACACAGGAAAGATTGCGCGCCCTTGGCTACATATTCGGCTCGACAGTTGAACCCAAGTCAAATGAAAAGCTAAAAAATCCGCGCTTCATGGTACAAATCCTCGAAGCGTATAACAAAGGGCAAAGCGCTCTGGCTGCCGAACACTACGAAAAGGCGATCGAAATATTTGACGGTATCCTTGAAAAGGAGCCGAACTTCGGCCGGGCCGTCCTCGAGAAGGGCCTTGCCTATTTCCGGTTGAAAAAGTATGAGAAGGCTATTGAGAACTACAACCGGGCGGAAGAGATGCTCCCCGGAACGGCGGAACTTTACTTCGGACGTGCCCGGTGCTACGCGATGTTGGAAAACATTGAAGAGGCCGAAAAAGATTACCTCAAGGTCTTGGCTATTGACTCAACTAAATCAACGGCATATATAATGCTGTCCAAAATAAAATTCCGACAAAAGGATATTAAAGCGGGTCACAAGCTATTGTTAAAAGCGGTAGAGGCAAATCACAAGTCCGAGATGGCTCATTTCGAACTGGCTCGTTTCTACAGGATTATAGGGAAAATCGACGAGGCAAAAAACGAGTTCCTGCTGGCTAAAAACTCAAACCCCAACTTCCCACTGGCCCCTTATTGGCTTGGAAAACTTCATCGTGAGGCCGGAGAGATCGAATACGCCATCGCAAACCTCGAGGAGGCTATAAGGAGAAGCCCCAAGTTCGTCCAGGCGCATGCTTTGTTAGCTCAGATATACATTGATCAAGATTCTCTTAATAGGGCCGAAGCTCACCTCGATATCGCGCTGGCCTTGGACCCCAATTCCGACGCCGCGCATTTCAGCCGCGGCAACCTGCTGGTAAAAAAAGGAAAAATGGGGGAAGCATTTGTCGAGTTTCGGAAGGCCGTCGAGCTAAACCCGAAAAACGCCCTGGCGCACAAAAACCTCGGATCATGCTATGCAATACTAGGAGTGCCAGAAAAGGCAATCGAGCACTACCGCCTGTCTTTAGAGCTTATGCCCCGCCAAGCCCAGGCGGAAAAGATCAGGGCCGCTATTAAGGATCTCGAGCAAACGATTACTGCCGTTAAAAAAAAGTAAACGGACAAAACGACGGATTGCACACCGGGAGCGTTCATTATTCTATCGGAATCACCTTTTCTCTCAATTGTCTTGACATCATGCCCGGTAATGTGTTAGAATTTCAATTTATCAAGTAAGGAGGAGTAATAGTAACATTTTCAGATCTAAAAAGGAGGCATATGCAATGGGGAAAAAGGTAACGAAGTTTTTAATGGTGTTGTCACTGGCGATTGTGATGGCCATCTTTGGCGCATGCAAAGATGGCGGCAGCGATGTCTGGTACGTTGATGACAACGCGGTGGGCACAGAAAACGGCGGTTCCTGGGATAACGCTTTCACCGTCATTCAAGACGCCATGGATGCCGCCTCGATCGGAGATTTAATCTTTGTGGCAGGTGGGATATATACCAAACCCGCAGGCGCCGCACCTGAGGAATCGGTACTTATCATGAAGGAAGGTGTCGACGTATATGGCGGTTTTGCAGGTACCGAAGGTTCATTGGACGAACGTGACTTAACCATTATCGCCAACGAATCCATACTCGACGGCGAGGACCTCAGCTATCACGTCGTCCTCGGCGCCGGCGACGCCAGCCTGGACGGATTCACCGTAGCGTATGGTTATGCTTTTGGAGCTTATTTTGCCGACCAAATCGGCGGAGGGATGTTAAACTACTATGTGGAAGATCTTACTGTGAACTACTGCCTCTTCTACGATAATTTCGCTTACGAATATGGTGGTGGGATGACCAACGATACGGCGATTCTATCGATAAGCAACAGCATCTTCGACGATAACTTTGCCGTCATCGGCGGCGGCGGGTTAGCAAGCTACTACACATACCTGACAGTCAGCAATAATGATTTTACCTTCAATGATTCTGATGGGGATGGCGGCGCCATATTCACTTACTACGCAGATGCCGCTATCAGCGACAGCGTTTTTGAATACAACTATGCTAATAGTGATGGCGGCGCCATAGCCACTTACGACGCATATACCTCAATCAACGACAGCGTTTTTGAAGACAACTATGCCTATAGTGACGGCGGCGCGATTTACAACGGATACACGGACGCCATAATCAGCAACAGCATTTTTGACGACAACTATGCCGCTAGTGATGGCGGCGCCATAGCTAACGAAGAGTCAGACCCCACAATCAGCAACAGCATTTTCTACTACAACGGATCTTGGGATACCGGCGGCGCAATGTACAACGATGACTCGGACCCCACGATCAGCAATAGCCTGTTTTACGAAAATTTCACTTATTTTTACGGAGGTGCGATTTAGAATCGGGAATCATCAGAAACCACAATCGGCAAAAGCACATTTAAAGATAACTACGTCTACTACTATGGCGGGGCAATTGCCAGCTACTTTTACTCCTATCCAAGCATCAGTGACAGTATACTTTATGATGACTATGCGGTTTGGGGCGGTGATGAAATCTATAATCTCGGCTTTTCCGATACAACCATCATCTACAGCGACATCATGGGCGGTCATGCCGGTACCGGCAATATCAACGCCGATCCGTTGTTTGTAGGTGATTTCTTCCTGGATCAGGACAACAGCCCGTGCGTGGACGCCGGCAGTGACACTGCGGCCGACCTCGGCATGGACGACAAAACCACAGACAGCATCACCGGCGCGCCGGACACCGGCGTCGTTGATATGGGATTCCATCACGAAATACCGTAAGTTTATGGAAACGGGGGCATGTACTTGTTACGTGTCCCCGTTTTCGTACATTGGGACATAACTGACAACCGGGCGGGGACACGGCAAAGTGTCCCCGCTTTTAATATGCCCGGCGGGGTATTCCTGCCCCACGTAAAGAAGGCACTATTACCCTGCATTTTTTGTGTATTGGCGTTTTTTTCTTGCCTTGCGGGAATTTTATTTGCAGAAAGTAAGTAAATGGTAGAAAATATGGGAATATGGTTTTTGTGAAAAAGTTTTATTTTTCAACACTTTTTACTTGCTTAGTTGAAAAAAATGTTCTATCATAATAACGGTAGTTTGTTTTTTTGGCGAAAAGAGGGAGGCTAAAATGCGATCTAAATTGCGTATGGTGGTGAGGTGTGCCCTGGTGGTGGGGGTTATATTCGCTTTTGCTCCGGCTATAATCGGGCAGAGCAGAGCGGATCGAGCGGTCAACCTCGAAGTGCTCAACTCGCCTGCAAGCGAGGTGGCTCCGATAATAACCGCCGACGGAAATACCGTATATTTCACCTCGGATCGGGCTGAGGGTCTTGGAGGGCAGGATTTCTGGACGAGTCGGCGAGTCGGCGGAAAATGGTCCAAACCTGTCAACATTGCGGAGCTTAATACTTCTCAAAACGAAGGGCCGGATACCATAACTTCCGACGGGCGGACGATGTATTACACCGCCTGCAACCGTCGTGAAGACGGTACCGACAAATGCGACATATACGTCACGCATCTCGGCCCTGACGGAAAATGGGTTCCGGGCGAAAATCTTGGCCCGCCGGTAAACACCGACTACGAAGAAGCCAATGCAACCATCAACCCGGACGGCAGGATGCTGGTCTTCACATCAAACCGCCCGGGGGGAATGGGTACATATGATCTTTGGATGAGTACCCGCAATCAGGACGGTACCTGGTCGGACCCAAAGAATATGGGGCCGAGTATAAACACGTCGATGTGGGAAGGCGTGGCGTTTTTCCATTCGGACGGGGTCACGCTGTACTTCTCGAGCAACGGCCACGGCGGATTCGGGAACGCCGATATATTCCAGTCGCAACTGCAACCCGACGGCACGTGGAGCGAACCTATCAATATGGGCGGGCTGATTAACTCGGCTTACAACGACATATATTTCTCCGTACCTGCGGCGGGGGACATGGCTTACTTCAGCTCAAGCAACGAAGGCGGCTTCGGGCGCGAGGACATCTACGCCATACCCAAAGAGATTATTTTCAAGAGTCGCGATTACGTTGTGGTGCGAGGTCGGGTTACTGACGCCGCAACAAAAAAACCGGTGGCCGCCATGGTTACCGTTAGCGGCGGTACGGAAGGAAGTCAACAAACAACCTCCAACCCCAGGAGCGGCAATTATCATCTTCGCCTGAAGATAGGCAGTGTTTATAATATTAACGCCGGCGCCCGGGGGTATATGGACTCTATGAGTTCTATTGATTTGTCAGTGGCCGATCCCTTTCGTATTGTGGTTCATAACATCACTCTCAGGCCGGTGGTTGCGACTTCGGAAGCTGCCCCGACGATTGAGGAAACGGCGTTGCCGGAAGATGCCGAGGAGATTCTAATCGACGGCGGCAGGCTGGTGGTACGCGACGTGCTTTTCGGATTTGATAAGCACACATTACGGCCCACTGCCATTCCGGTTCTCGAAAGGCTCATCACATTCCTGGAACAAAACCCCGGCGTGCGCATCAAGGTGGACGGTTATACCGACAGTGTCGGAGCGGCGGGTTACAACCTGAAGTTGAGCATCCGGCGCGCGCAGAGCGTCAAGAAGTACATGGTACTGAGAGGTATATCATCATCGCGCGTTGTCACACAGGGCCACGGCGAGAGGAACCTGATTGCTACCGACGATCCCAAGACGGGTAACATAAAGAACCGCAGGGTGGAGTTCAGCCTGGTGAGAGGCACATATTCGCCGACACGACATCCGGAAACCAGCATGCGTGGTAAACAGCCGCCGGAAAACGTCATCGCCACAGTGGCCAGCACCGATCCGACCATGATTGCGATTCCACCGAGGATCGAAGTGAGATACGCGACGATGGCCACCGATGTGGTCAACCGCGTGCCCCTCGGGAAGGGCACTGTCTTCCCGTCGGATGTAGGGAGACTTTATTTCTTCACCCCGATAGTGGGCGCCCAGGAGGATATAACGATTACCCATTATTGGTATTATCGAGGCAGGCGATTCGGCGTCATGCCGCTTAAGGTTACAAGCGCATACTTCCGCACATGGAGCTATGTAACTATTCAGCCTTCGTGGAGCGGCCGGATGAAAGTGGAAGCTGTGGGCCCGGATGGGAGAGTGCTTACTACTATCAGATTTACGCTGAAGCGCTGAAGGGAACTTGATTTTTTGTAAAATAGTGAAGGGGGCGCAATCGCGCCCCTTATTTACATATAACGATGGTATGCCAATCGATTTGCCTGGGAGAGTTTAGGGTGATGATTAGACCGGATTCTCTCTAATTGGGCGAGAGGGATAATATGAGCGTCAGAGAATACGTCGAGAAAAGAATCGGGCAACATCTGGGCATAGTTAGGGCCGGATTTCCGAAAGAAGTTTCGCATCGAGGTAAATTACTTCGCGTGGAATCCGAAATGGCCGTTCTGGAGGACGACGATGGAAAAGAGTGGGCCGTTCCTCTGGACAAGGTGTTGGTTATAACCCCGCCCGATGCGGGTGAAGACGAACGGGCCGCCGGTTTCAGGGGTGATAAATGACGGAGGACAGGTTCAGGAAGCATATGAGGGTGCCGCTTCCTCTTGTGGTTGAGGTGAAGTTTGATGGGGAGGAGGATTTTCAGCCCTTTTTGCTTACAGATATCTCATGGGGAGGTATGTACCTTCGCATGGATGATCTTCGACCCATCGGGACGCCGCTAGTGGCCAGTCTGCCTTCATCGGAAGAACAAGGTGGCATCGAAGTCAAGGGCAAGGTGGTTACGCAGAACAAGCTGATCGAAGGCCGCACAATTCCCGGCATCGGAGTGGCCTTCGAGGATGTAGACCACAACGCAAAAAGCCTTATCCAAAAACTTATCGACCGTATGTTGAATCCCGGCAGCCCGTGAAATAACGGTCGCACCCTGAATATACCGCCCATGGGGCATTGGGAGTTTGTCGATAAATGGTGACCGAGCGTATAGCAGTCGCCATGAGCGGCGGTGTAGACAGCAGCGTGGCTGCGGCGTTGCTTAAACAGCAAAGCCATGAGGTCGTGGGTGTGACCATGAGAGTGACGGATGCGCCTACGAAAAACATCGAGGATGCCTGCGCGGTCGCTCATAAGATCGGAATCCCCCATCATGTCATAGATCTGCGCGAAGTTTTTGAAAAGGAAGTTATACGACCCTTTGCCCAAAGCTACGCGCGCGGCCTTACGCCGAACCCGTGCATAGTGTGCAATCGCGTGATAAAATTTGGAATTTTGGCTCAAAAGGCGCGCGAACTGGGCGCGCAAAAACTCGCAACAGGCCACTACGCCCGGGTGGTTCCATATCGGGGCCGCTTGATGGTTGCCGCCGGCCGCGATGCCCAAAGAGATCAAAGTTACTTCCTCTTCAAGCTGGTTCACGACGATCTCGATTCCGTCCGCTTTCCTGTAGGTGAAATTACCAAGAACGAGGTTCGCCGTATCGCGAAAGAGCTCGATCTGGGCACGGCGGACAAGGAAGAAAGCAGGGAAGTGTGTTTCGTGCCGGGCGACGACTACGTTCCGGTGGTCGAAAGGTATGCCGATAAATTGCCGGGGGAGGGCGAAATTGTGTTGGGCAACGGCGAGGTGGTGGGGCGGCATAACGGTGTGCATCACTTCACGGTGGGGCAGCGGCGGGGTCTGAACGTGGCACTCGGCAGGCCGATGTATGTTATCGAGATAGACGCGGTGCGGGGCAGGGTGATTATTGGAGGCAATGAAGAATGCCGCTCGGAGGGCCTGGTGGCGAAGAACGTGGTGTGGAATTATCATAAACCGATCGAAAATAACATGGAGGTCGATGTGCGAATACGGTACGGGACTCGGCCTATCAAAGCTCGCCTTTTTCCGCTGGATGAGGCTAAAATCAAGTTAATTTTTTCGGAAGATGCGCCGCTGGTCACTCCGGGGCAGGCGGCGGTTTTTTACCTTGGCGACCTTGTGCCGGGCGGAGGGTGGATAGAGAAACCGATTCGGTGAAGTTTGCCATAATTACATACGGCTGCCGCTCCAATCGATGCGATTCGGAGTGGTTGACGGCTTCAATGCGCGCCGGGGGGCATATATTGACCGAACGGCTAAAGGAAGCTGATTTGATAATAATCAGCACCTGCACTGTAACCGCTACGGCGGCGCGAGAGGCCCGGCAGGCTATACGCCGGGCCAGGAGGAAGAACCCTCACGGTATTATCATAGCTGCGGGCTGCGCGGTTCAGGCGGAACCGGCAGTATTCCTGTCGATGCCGGAGTTGGACTATACCGCCGACATGGCTGCTCGGGCGAGCATTCCCGAAGTAGCCGCCCGGCTTAAGAGCCGTAATGCGCCCAGCCCGCTCGAAGCTGAAGACGAAGTTCCCAATCCATTTCCAATACCTGACGAAAATGCTCCTCATGACCAAACACGCGCGCGTGCCGTTCTTAAAATTCAGGATGGCTGCGATAACTCGTGCACGTACTGTATTGTCACCCGTGTGCGAGGCGACTCGCGCAGTCTTCCCACTCCCGAGATCATGGATCAACTGAAAAAATTGGGGCACGAGGGCCACGGCGAGGTGGTACTTACCGGCATACATCTCGGCGTGTGGGGCCGCGATCTGCTGCCGGCTCGAAACCTGGCCGATCTGGTAAAGGTTATACTCCGCGACAAACCGGTACCTCGTATAAGGCTGTCCAGTATTGACCCGATTGAGGTTTCCACCGGGTTGATGGAAATGCTTGCATCTTCTGACGGTTTATGCTCGCATCTGCATCTGCCGCTGCAGTCGGGTGACGACGAGATACTCGAGAAAATGGGCAGGAAGTACACCACACGCGAGGCCGGAGTGAGAATGCGTTTGCTCAGGCAGTCCGTGCCGGACATGGCCATCGGGCTTGATATCATCGTCGGGTTCCCCGGCGAGACGGACGATCATTTTCAGCGCACGGTAAAAACCCTCGAATCGCTGCCTTTCGATTATCTGCATGTTTTCCCATTTTCTCCGCGCCCCGGCACTCCGGCCGCCGAGTTTCCGGGGAAAGTACCGGGAAAGATCATCCGAGAGCGGGGTTCACTGTTGCGCGAATTGAGCACCAAGCGGCGTGATAATTTTTGGCGCGGACAGCTCGGTACGGTTAAAAAAACCCTTATCGAGTCCCCATTGCACAGTGGAAAAGGATGGCGAGGCCGTACGGATAATTACATACCCGTCGTTATCGGCCGGGGCGATTGGGAGGTTGGCGATATATTACCGGTAAGGCTGGTCGCGGTGGAAGAAAGAAGAGTACTGGGTGAGGTGAGTCTGTGAGTAAGCGAAAAGCCCACGCCAGGTTGGATGAAAGGTCGAAACAACTCGCCAAACTCGAAAGATCGCTGGGGTGCCGGTTCAGAGATCGGGCTCTGCTGGAGGAAGCGTTGACTCACTCGTCTTATGTGCACGAACATTCGGGAAAAGGGATGCCCGATTACGAGCGGCTCGAGTTCATTGGAGACGCCGTGCTCGAGTTGGTGACGAGTCACATCCTGTTCGAGCTTAAACCTGACGAAGGCGAAGGCGTACTTACCCGTGCAAGAGCGGATCTGGTGAATAAAAGTCGCCTGGCCCAAATTGCCGAGCAACTCGGTCTGGGGGAGTTGATGAGGCTGGGCGCCGGGGAGCGCAGAAGCGGTGGCGCCCGGAAGGCATCGATACTCGCCGCCGTGCTCGAAGCGGTGCTGGGCGCCGTTTACCTGGATCGGGGATGGCGGAGGGCTTTTCGGGTTATCGAGCGGCTCCTGGAACCGGTGGTCACGTCGCAACCTGAGGAGCTTCGAGATCCTCGAAGTATTCTACAGGAATGGGCGCAGGCTCGATACGGCTCAACGCCCGAGTACCGTTACCTGAACCCCATAGGGCCACAGCATAAAAAGGTTTTCAAGGTGAAAATTATCATAAATAAAAAGATCGTCTCAAGGGGAGAAGGCAATAGCAAGAAAGATGCTTGTCGGAACGCGGCCGCAGCCGCCTTGAAGAAAATTATGCCGGAGCGCTATAATCAATAAGGCTGAAGGCTTAAGGTAAGAGATTTAAGGCTGACACCTTAAGCCTTTTTCTAAAACTATTCAAGGAGAGAGAATGATGAAACTGAATGGAAAAGCGTTGGGGGTATCGCTGGGCGTTGTGTGGGGCGGTACGGTGTTTTTGGCGACTATTATTCTTATAATCAAGGCGAAGATGGGTATACACTACGACCCTACCGTCGGAATGGGCCCTACGTTGGCAAAGATAGGTCAATTCTACATGGGTTATTCGATTACTCTCTTCGGCTCCATCGTGGGGTTTATCTACGGCTTCGTCCATGCCTATATCACCGCCTGGATCGTTGCGGCGATATACAACCGCTTTGCCGGAGAATAGGAATTTCCCCTGCCGCTGAAAATCCCGGAGAGTTGAGCTCGAACCGGTGAAACATAGGATTCTGGTCGTCGATGGAGACGAGGCGTTACTCGAATCCATGGCTACAGCTCTTGTGGAGGCTGGGTATGAGATAGTGAGGGCGTCCAACGGTTTCGAGGCCCTGCGAGATCTCGACAAGATACGCCCCGATGCGGTCGTTACCGAAACCGATCTCCCAATGCTGGACGGGTTGAACCTTACCAAGGCGCTTCGCTCCAAGCCCGAGACAACCGATATTCCGGTAATATTTATCAGCGGCAATACCGACCGCAACACAATTCAACTGGCCCGACAACTGGGCGCAAGGAAGTTTCTGGCCAAACCTTTCGACATGAATCACCTCATCGAAAGTCTCAAAACGGCGCTGAGTAGCAAGTAACGGGATATATCCTCCCGGGGGAATATCGCTGGCATAAAAATTGACGCAATCCGTTTCACCACCTGAAGGAGATTCATCACCTCCGGTAAAGGGAACTTTTCATTCCCGCCGCGTTTTTTGGACGCTTTTTTTATCGGCGTTTTGCTCGATGTTGGGAGTGGGAATCATAGTTCCATTCCTTCCGAAATACGCTCAACATGTGGGCGCCGACCAGTTGTTTTACGTGGGCGCCATATTCGGTTTCATAAATCTATCCCGTCTGATTTTTCTTCCCATAATGCGCCGGGAGGCGGAGAGCGGACGGCGGAATAAAAAGATTATCCTTATCGAGGGACTGGCCTTATATATATTCCTGAGCATCAGTTACATATACGCCGACAATCCTCTGACGCTTGCGGTGGTACGTTTTTTCAACGGTTTCGCGGCTGCGATGGTGATACCCATTTCGATGGCCATGGTCGGAGAGCTTGCGCCGGTGATGGGCGAAGGTCGGGAAATGGGCGATTTCCAGATGGCTATAATGGCAGGCTTCGGGCTGGGGCCGTTTCTCGGCGGAACTTTGGACGATCTTGTAGGATATGCGGCGGCATTCGCAGCGATGGGCTTTCTCAACCTTCTCGCGTTGTTCCTGGTTATAGTGGCTCTACCCGGCGATTCCGCCAGGTTGGGCCGCCCGATAAAGGTACGAAAGGCGCCGCCTTATCGTGAAGCGCTGTCGTCGCCCGTGGTTTTAGGCGTGCTCATATTTCGTTTTATAAATGCCATCGGACGCGGAGCGAGTTTCACATTCATACCGATATTGGCCGACAGGCCCGAGCTTCACCTGAGCAATACGGAAGTGGGCTTGATAATAACGTGCATCGCGTTGCTTGCGGGCATGTTGAGCACTGTTTTCGGAAGGCTGGCGGACAGAATGAGCCGGGTGAAGCTGGTGGTCATAGGCAGCCTCGGTTTTACGGCATGTATCACGATAATGCCCCATTGTCATAGCTTTTGGCCGCTTCTTTTTGTAGCGGCGCTTTCGGGAATTTTCGGAGCGGTGTCCATTCCGGCCAGCGCGGCCATAAGCGTTGTCGAAGGGCGCCGATTCGGGATGGTCACCATAATGACGTTATTTGAAATGTCCATGAGTTCCGGCCTGTTTTTCGGTCCCCCTTTGGGTGGTTTGGTGGGAGATCATTACGGGTTGGCAACGTCTTTTTATTTTGCGGCCATGGTGAGCGTAGCGGGCACGGCGGTTTTTTACATATTGCTGCGCAATTCCCAAGCCGATATTCCTGCCGCCGGAGGTTCGCCGGGGCGATAACCTTCGCGCCTTGGAGGCTTGCGACTCTTACGTCTCGATGATAGAATGTAACAATGCGTCCAACCCAGGCACAAATAGACATCGAAGCACTGCGGCACAACCTTGATGTGGTGTCGCGAGTTGTGGGCGACGATGTAGGGATAATTCCCGTCGTCAAGGCGGACGCTTATGGGCACGGAGCGGTCAGCGTTTCGTGGGCGCTGGCCGAAGCAGGCATCGAACTTATGGCCGTGGCAAGTGTTGACGAGGCGCTCGAGCTTATCGAGGCGGGTGTGCCGGCGCGTTTCCTGGTGCTCGGAGGCATCACGGGTGAAACCGATCTTATGGATGTGCCTCCGAATTGTGTGCCAATTGTGTGGGACGAAGACGGGCTGAGCTTTGCGAACACATTACCCGACGCGGCGGGCAGGCCCGTCGAGGTGCATGTTAAGGTCGATACCGGAATGACGCGCCTGGGATGCAGGCCGGAGGATTTACCTCACATATTCGAGATCGCCGCAGGGCTCGAAAACGTCAGAATCACCGGAGTTATGAGTCACCTCTCCAGCGCCGACTGTACGGATACCGACGACATCGTGTTTACCCACGAGCAGATATTGCGATTTCGGGAAGCATGTCGACGCCTGGCAATCGGAATACTGCGACATCTTTCAAACAGCGCCGCCACAATCGCATACCCGGACTCGCGGATAGACGCGGTAAGGCCGGGGCTTATACTATACGGTATTTGGCCCTTTGAAGACGATACTCCACGGGGGATCCTCAAGCCGGCAGATTTCAAGCCGGTAATGAGCGTCAAGTCGGCTGTATTGGCCGTTAGGGATTCGCCGTCCGATACACCGGTGGGATACGGTAGAACGTACAAGACGATGAACCCCGGAAAGATAGCG
>CAZDAF010000005.1:0-29190 GCA_964503115.1 uncultured bacterium | reverse complement strand
TGAAAATGAACTTCTTTATAAGCGGGTTTTCGACGCACAAGTCGAGCAGGTTTTTTGTACCATCCACGTTAAGTTTGTGACTTTCTTCTCCATACGTCTCGAGGCGGTTGTAAAATGCCAGATGAATAACGGTGTCAATTCTGGACAGTTTGAAATCTTCGGATAAAAAGAGATTTTGAAGCTGCCGACTTTTCAGAATGTCGATTTTTTTGTAGATGAATTTTTTGGGATCGAAGTCATCGAAGTAATATGGTATGTCCGTGACCGCGGTACCTATGATAACCCCTATTTTGTTATCGAAGTAAAGCTGATTGGCCACTTGGCGTCCAAGAGTACTGGTCACTCCCGTAATCAAAACGTTCTTTTTACTTTTTTCTTTCGGCATCGCTTTCACTCCCGGCTAGAAAAACACCTTAAATCACCTACTACTTAAATATTGCAAATCTGAAGAAATGTCAACGAGGGCTTTGAATATTCCTTGAAGAGACCCTCAATTTCGAGATGTTCCTGTTCCATTGAGAAGACTGAGCCTATTCGGTTTCTTTGTCGTAATTATCCGATTTTTTTCGTTCACTTTCGTCCTTTTCAGCAAGGGGCGGCCTCTTGCGGTATTGGAACCGGACGGCGACTGCGGCAATCGCCGCCATCCATACTATGGGAATAAACTCCCCTGCCGGTATCGCCCTCGATGCTTCGGGGGCGATTTTATGAAGCACCACCAGTATCGCCGCCACCAGCGCGTACGAGCCGACTATGCCCGAGAACAGTGTTACGAATAAGCGGTTCAGCGCAAAGGCGCCCACTCCACCCACCACTATACCGATGGCCGCGCCGTAACCGGCCTTGTCGGACCCGCTCATTATCCAGGCCGCCAGAACCCACCCGACCATCCCTCCGGCAACGGCGCCCGTAAGGGCACACGCCGCGTGGAACAGCCCATACGCCAGCCCGGCACCGATAATTGCGCAGCCGATCATCCACACCCATGCGGGAGCAAGGCCCGGCAAGAACTTGAATAAAAAGTGCCCTCCAAAGGCTCCCACCGCCGCACCCGCTCCCATAATCACGAGCTTGTGTATTTTCCATCCGAAAAACGCCGTTACCGATCCGGCAACCGCCGCGATTGCAACTCGCGTAGCCATCGCAAAACCGCCACCCGACTCGATAACCGCGACCGTCGAGCTGAACCGCACATAATCTATAAACTTATCTAAGGGATCGATCAATTACCTTAAAAAAACCTCTTGTGCATATTCGCATTCTCTCTACAGTGTACTTCAACTGCAATCTACCATCCAGACATGAAACACGCAATAAGTATTCGCATTCGGCTCTTTCGGGCAGGTAGTTCGGATCGAGTTTGAGCCATTTTTCGGAGTGCGCTATTTTCGGTTTTGGCAGCACGAATACGGTGGTGAAAAGTTTATAGATTTATTCAGTATCGGCCTTTTGGGTTTGTGGACATTTTCAGTTCACTATTCTATCCCAATCCGGAGGGATTCTTAAGGGCCGTTTTTAGACAGATATAATGCCGTATAACTGAATCAGTCGGCTACCCCGGGCCTGCTTTACGGCCAAATCATCCTGCGCATTATCGAGGGGTAGTGCGATACATCGAAAAGTATGCTCGATCCAACAAAACAGGAATGCGTGCAGCAGCAGCGCTTTTCGGCTATAAAATTGCGCAAACGTCGCGCTTCTTCACCAAACCATATTTTCCTGAAATCATATTCCGCTTCTCGCAATTCTCCCACCGGTCTGTCGAGTTCTTCGCAGAAATGTACCCTACCTTCCGGCGCCACGTACGCAGCCACGGTACCCGCCAGGCAACGGAATCGGCCTCCACGCAGCACATCTAGTTCGGTTAGTCGCGCCTGTACCTTTGCGGCGCGAATCAACCTTCTGAACGGCCCCTTATAAAAAGGAAATCGTGACCAGTACGGTACCAGGCGCTCGAGCAGCCGCTCGTACTCGTCGGCCGAGGGCGGCGCAAGATCGGCGTCGGGGGTTTTGCCGCGTAATAGCTCGAAACCGTGAAAGTCGGCAGCGGGCATACGCTCGGACACCAGCTCCATAAGATCGGGAATGGCCGCTAAATTACGGTTGCACAAAACGGTATTGACGTTGATGGACAATCTCTGCCGCTGAGCTTTGACTTGCGCCAAGAGGTCGTAAGTTTCGAGCAATGCATCGAACGCTCCCGATACGCCTCGCATTTCGTCGTGCACTCCGGCCGATCCGTCCAGCGCGAGGCTTATAGTTATACCGGCGCGAGGGCATTTATCGAGCAAGGCGTGGGTTGCTTCCAGTGTCTGTTTCGGCAAGAGAGCGTTGGTGGGTACGGTAATACGCCTTGCGGAGCATTTCCGGTAGTATACTTCGGCCACTTCGGCCAGGTCGCGCCGCAATATCGGCTCCCCGCCCGTGAACAAAAGCCAAAGCAGTGGCCCCATGTTCTGCGCCGTGCGGCGATGCTCGTCTACGGAAAGTTCTCCGAGTTCCTCCCGGTTCAGTCTTTCGTGGTTGAAGCAGGTTATACACCGGGCGTTACACCGCCACGTAGCGCCGAGAATAAGATAAACGGGTGTCAGACGTTTAATTCCCGCAAGGTGCCCAAAGGAAGCGGCGAGTGCTTTTATCATCGCGGTCTCCGCAATAATCTTCGGTACTTCTCACCCAAGGGAAGCGAGACTCCGGCAAGCAAGCCGAGCGCGCTTACCGCGTGCAGCGTCATGATCGCCAAAATCCATCCGAACTTGCTCACGTTTTTAGCTTTCAGCGAAGCTATGCCCAAAACAACAGCGTAGATGCACATCAACGCCGGTATGATCGCCGGAATCGTCACAGCGGCCCATGCGAGCGCGAGCAAGACCGTGATAGCCAACCCCGATTTACGGGTGATGTACATTCCCGGCCTTACCCAGAGGAGCCGCCCGTTTTGCATCCTCAACTGGAAGCGCTGCGAGAAGAAATCCCGGCCAAAGGGCCGGCGGCGGTGGGTGACCCACAAGTCCGGGTTGTACATAAAAGCCGCCCGTGTCATTCGGGAACATAGATATATGAATTCGCTATCCTCGGCGCCGTATCCCAGCGTTTCGCTGAACCCGCCGACCGCGTCGAACACGGCGCGACGCACAAAAAAATTCACAAGATGCACTTCGCCGATTTGCGCCTCATGCGCGTTTCCTCCCGACCGATACGATCCCGATCCGCTGCCGAGCCTCGATGCCAGCACGGCGTCGGTAATACGTTCTGCGGCGGACTGGTTATCGGGGGGAAGGTTAGGGCCGCCGCAACCCGCCGCGAGAGGATGCTCGGCAAGGGTCGCAAGACCTAACTCGGCCCATCCTTCCGAGGCGCCGGCGTCGTCGTCGATAAAAGCCAGCACATCGCCTTCGGAATCGCTTGCGCCGATATTGCGTTTAGTTGCCGGGTTTGTAGTCGGGCACTCGATATACCGCACGCCGTCGATGCGTTCCGTCGGCGTGTTCGAGGCGTCATGCACCAATATAACCTCATGCCGGAAATTGTCCCGCTGCTCGATGAGCGATTTCAGGCAAGAAGTCGGGTCGCTTCTCCCGGAGGCCACAATGACGCTTAAGTCCATTTTAAATCCTGAGTATCCTCAACCCCGTCTTCATTTGCCGCAACGCTTCGCCGACGTTTCGAACTCGCCTCAGTCGCCGCCACAAATATGCAGGGTCGCGATAAAAGGTACGATAAGCCTCCGAGGTCAACTTCACAAGCTCGGCCCGCGAGAAATTTTCTTCCCAAACAGGCGGCTCGAAACCGGCCCGGGGGCTGCGCGCGAATTCCAGCCACGGATCACCATCCCACATATTTCGTTCAATGCCCAATTTATAAAGGTCGGTGCCGGGGAAGGGTATGAGAAGCGAGAAGTGCACATAATCGGGTTTCAGTCGGCGCGCAAGGTCTATCGTGCGACCCACCGTATCGGGCGTTTCACCGGGAGACCCGATCAGGAAATACGCCAGTGTGAGTATTCCCGCACGACGCGCGCATCCGAAAGCGCGAATGGCGTCATCGATCGTGATACCTTTCCGAAGACCCTCCAATATATCCGGATCGCCCGACTCGACCCCGAGATGCACCCGGTCGCATCCCGCGCGGCGCAATGCAACGGCAAGCTCGTCGTCAAGATCGGTTACTCTCAATCTCACGTCGAAAATTACCCGAAGGTCTCGACGAAGAATCTCCTCCGTTATCATCATCGCGCGCTTGTGGTCGGTGGCGAAATTATCGTCATAAAGGAGGAATTCGCGTATCCCAAGTCTTAGACATTGCTCCATTTCGTCCACCACACCGGCGGCGGAACGGGCGCGGAATTTGCGACCCAGGTGAGGACGGTCGCAAAAAATGCACCGAAACGGGCAGCCACGGCTCGACATCATGGTCGTTATGGGAGATGTGCGGGCGAGCACCGAAGTGTAGCGGTGAACATCGAGCATATCCCGCGCGGGGAAAGGAATGTCATCGAGCGAATCTATACAATCCGGCTCCGGCCCCCTGTACGTTTTCCCGTTTTCCGTCCATGCCACTCCGGGGACATCGCCGGGAGTGTCGTTTTCGCGGATGCTGTCCAAAAGGGCGGAAAAGGAATATTCCCCTTCACCACCCAGAACGTAGTCTACTTTTTCCAATCGAGCGGTTTCTTCGGGATAAATATGGGCGTGCGGACCGCCAAGTACAGTCATTGCGCCTGTTTTTTTCGCCATGGCGCAGACCGCCATGACGTCCGGCATGGTGAAGCTGAGCGCCGTTACGCCTACCACATGCGGCTTTGCGGCAATTATCCGCCTTTCGAGAGCGGCGTCGTCCAGGTCTTGCGCCTGTGCGTCGATTATCTCGACTTCGTCCCTGCCGAACTTGCGAATCGCCGCTGCGATGTAAAGCAGCCCCAGCGGTGGGTTCGCACCTCTGCCGGATTCCACCTCCTCGGGCAAAATCGAGAATATCATGCGCCGCGTAGGCGGATGTACTAAAAGGATTTTCACAACTTGTGTCGTTTGCCTATAACGTCCGCCACCACCCCGATGCCAAAAACTTGCAACGCAGCCACCACCAGCCCGATTAATATTGCAGCCCAGCTTGTCGAGCCGGTATGACTCCAGACCAACGCGGCGGGTAACGCCATAACTAACAGCAACACGCCCAACGGCAAAAATACTCGCAGAGGATTGAAATAAACGAGCGTCCGAAGGATGAGTATCAACATGTTCAACGTATCGTGGAACGGCCGGAACTTGCTCCACCCCTTCCGTTTGCGGTAATCGATTGGCAGGTACTCGACACGATACCCTTCCGATAAAAAGACCAGCGTTATCGTCGAGGTGAACGAAAACCCGGCCGGCAACAGGTTGATATATTTCAGGCCAAGGTCTCGGCGGAAGACGCGCAGGCCGGAATTGAGGTCCGGAATGTTCGTTTCACCGAGGTAATTTGCGAGCGTCACTATCGATTTTTTAACCGTACGCCGCAACCATGACTCCTCAACGCGCCGCCCCGTTCTCGCTCCGACCACCATGTCCGCATCCCGGCTGAGTTCGATAAGCTTCGGAATAGAGCCCTCGGGATAAGAAGCGTCCGCGTCTATTATAAGCACCCGATCATGCCGGCCGCGTCTCAGGCCCGTCTTGATCGCCGCGCCGTAACCTTCGTTGCGGCCATGCGAAACCACCCGAACGCCGGTAATGGACCCTGCCAGTTGCGAGGTATCGTCCGTCGAACCGTCGTCAACCACCAGTATTTCGTGCTCGACGCCCTCAAGCGCTCCTTGAACTTGTTCGAGGACTCCGACTATCCCCGAGCTTTCGTTATACGCGGGCACTATGACCGTTATTCCACTCATTCATCCGGTCCCCGGCGAATTATACGCGGATCCTCCCAGAAGAACCGGTCGAAAGCCGCATTTCCACGAGGCCTTACCTCGAGCTCGACATTCACTCTCGAGGCCGCCTCCTCGAATCCGATCTTGATGGACACGGGCTTGCAGCCGCCTTCGGCAGGAACGATTTCTCCCCCCCTGGATTTTGACCATCCTTCCGACGACACCATAACATTAAAATCGACACCGTCCGTCGCCGGAGGGTTGCAAACACGCGGGTCAAGACGCGCAACGGTCTCGAAATCGCCGCCGCCCGATGCGTCGATTCCCGTGAAGCGTATCACCGACGCGACGGGTCGAGCATGGTGAAAAATTCCGTATTTCAATTGCGAACCCACTTCCATAATCTCGGCCCTCGGATTTTCCCACTCTTGCGCGGACTGAGGCGGCAATTCGGCCCGGTCGAGTAAATTTGTTAAATGTAGCCGCCCGCTCCTCCGCCCGCGCAGCCGGACTTCGACGCCCTTTATTTTCCATGTGAGCTTGATCTTTTCATCAGCGCCGTGCAATACTGCATCCCTGGCATAACCGACCTCCGGGTTGGAAACATCAAGTATAAAGCCGCATATACCGTCGTCCTTTACAAATCTTCGCACCGGGGGTTCGTTCGCGCCAACGGCATGGAATGTTTCGATGCCGTAATAATAGCGAAGGTAACCGACGGCGGCTGAATTGAAAACCTTGCAATTCTTGTCGCTTTCGACTTCGTGCGCAACCATGCGCGAAAGATTATAAAAGAAAGGCGATCTTTGCCGGAGGAATAATACGTCGTTTGCCGAATAATAAATGAGAAGCAACGCCAGGAGCGCGAGAACGATTTTTCGCCCGCGTTCCTCAACCGCCATCCCCATCAGGACGGCCACAGGCGCCGTGATGTAAAGCGACGCTATCGGATGCGTTAGAACCAACTGCGGCGCGAGCAGTAAAAAAAGCGCCGGCACAGCCGCATAAGCAATTATCACTCCCGTCGCTTGCGGCGCCTTGCCATGCACCGCCCGCATGCGATATAGCCCGAATAGAACCGGCAGCCATCCCAGTCCCACTCCACGAAGCGGATGGGATAAAGCCGCGACCCATGCGGCGCCGTTGAATAACGCCCTCGGGTCACTGCGCGTCGCTGCATGACCCAGAACGGGAATAACTCCGACAACCGATTTTTGCCATGTGAAAACAAGAACCAGAGCAACAACTGCCGCCCCGGTCGGTAAGGCCAGGAACTTGAGGTTTTTAATACCTTTTCCCTCGACTAACGACGCCGCTGCAACCGCCGGAATCGCCAGGTAAGTCGTCCACTCGAAAAACCCTCCGATGTAGACGGCCAATACCATCAGCGCTATGCCGTCGCGGCCGGCGCGCATCGTATAGCCCAGGATGAAAAGCGATATGAAGAACAGCGCGCCCGGTTCGTAATTGGTCGTTCGGCCCATTTCGACTGCAAGCGGCATCAGGGCAAAGAACATCGCCGCTGGAAATGCCGCCCTGCGCACGCCGGCCTTGATTAGCGCGCCCCATAAGCATAGCGCCGTGCCCACCGCCGCAAGCGTGCAAAACGATCGCGATACCCACTCACCGACACCGAAGAGCGCATACAGGCCCGCGTATATAAGCTGAAGTAACGGCGGATGCGCTGCGTGGTAAAGAAACTGATCGTGGAAAATACCGAAACCGCTTATGCCCCGGGTTACGCCAAGACCGTATTTGATGTGAGATAACGCAAGCGCTTCCTGAAACACGCTGTCGAGAGGCCGCACGAAAGGGGCGCATAAGCCCCATGCACGTGGCAACACAACAGCCGCTATTACAACAAGAAACTCTATTGTATTCCGATGTCGCCTCGTTTGTTCAATCCTCCTCGAAGTATTCTTTCAATCCTTCTTCGAGACTTACCTTCGGCTCCCATCCCAGTTCCGATTTAGCGCGGGAGATGTCGAGCACATTCTCGGGTACATCCAACGGCCGTGCGGGCTCATAGACAACCTTCGGTTTAATCCCCGAAGCCTTTGCAAACGATTCTATGAGTTGATTAAGGTTGACGCCTTCTCCTGCACCGATGTTGTATATACGCGACGGCGGGGCGGTTTCGATGACTTTTACACAAGCGTTGACCATATCCGTGATGTGGAAATAATCCCGCACCACCGATCCGTCGCCCCAGATGGTGATGGTTTTGCCTTTTTTAATCATGTTGGCAAATACGGAGACGGCGCCCTGTGCCGAGTCGTGCCGTTGTTTTTTCCCGTACGGGTTCGACGGTCTCAGCGCCGTCCACTCGAGGCCGTGGAGCCGCTCGAACAGTGCGAGGTACTTTTCTATCGCAAGCTTATGAATACCGTAAGAACAAATCGGTTCGGTGGGGTGATCTTCGGGTATAGGCACCTTTTTCACAGGGCCGTAAACCGTGCCGCCGCTCGATGTGAACACCACGCGCCGCACTCCGGCCCGAAGCGATCGCTCGATCATGCGAACCGTACCGATCAGGTTACTTTCGAGGTCGTATGTTATATTTTCGTTCGAAGATGCGGGCAGGGAAGCACACGCCAGATGCACCACGACTTCCATATCGTCAACCGCTCTGGCGACGTCATCCTCGACAGCAAGGTCTCCTTCGACAATTTCGACCTTACCGGCGATGTGCTCGATGCGAGTCGGGTCCGCATCCGGCTTGTCGAAAATACGCACTTGCACGCCACGTTCAAGTAGTACGCCGGCCAAATGCGAGCCTATGAAACCGTAACCTCCCAAAATCACCACTTTCATCACTGCATCTCCATGTATATTTTTTCCACCAGCGCTGCGTGTTCGTCGATGCCGGGAGCTTTTGGCGCATCGGGTCGATTAAGCATCTTCGGATCCGTCGCCGACCGGCGGAGAAGCTTCCCGAGGGCTCCGGCGTCATCGGGGGGATAATACAATCCCCAGTCGCCGCCGACCTCTTTGATACCTTCAACGTCCGCCGCGATAAGCGTCGTGCGGGTGTGCATGGCGTAGAGTATCACCAGCGGCGAGTTTTCCGTCCACAAACTCGGCACGACCAGAATGTCGGTTTCCTCGTACACCCGCCGGATTTCGCCCGGGTCGAAAACAGCGCGATAGCGCACCCGCTCATCGAGCCCGTCCATCGACTCGGAAAGATAACGCTTCTCTTCTTCCGAATCGCCCGCTGCGTAAACGTCGAGAGTCCAGGTGTCGATGTCAGCCATTCCTCTGAGCGCTTCGGTAAGCACATGCAGTCCCTTGTGCGGCCTGAGTTGTCCGATAAAGGCGAATCTCACCTTGTCCGAAGAGCTGCGCTCGAAACCGTCAAAGAGCGAACAATCAATGCCGTACGGCGCCTTTTTCCCATCGATACCCCAACGGCGGTATGGTCGCGCGAGTGATTCGGTGGGGAAGATCACCGCATCGGCGGCTTCGAGAACATTGTGCAGGTATCTCAAACGGGTTTTCATACGTTCGATGCCGGGCGAGTGTAATTTATCGGCGCGTCCGTTGGGAGGAAGCAACTTGATCAAATACCGCTTCCACCATGGAACGCTGGCGTATGGATCCTCTCCCGCGAAGCATGACGCGCAGCGGATACCCGCTTGCGGCCCCTCGCATCGGACTCCGTCCGGCGTGAAAAGCTGACCCCATGCGCAAAGATGATGAAAATCCGTCAGCGTGACCGCCGTTTTTGCGCCTGCGGATTTCGCCACGAGAAGACAACCGGCGCTTAGACCGCCCAGAAGATATGTAAAATGCACCACATCCGGTTTGAATTCATGTGTAACTCGCTCGAAAACCTTTTCGATATGCGGGTTGTGGTAGTGCATTTCATATTCGTTATGAATCGAGTAGGTGTTTCTTACCGTCCAAACGGTTACTTCGCCATCTTGACGTTTTGAAAGTTCATATTCCTCACCCGGGGATGCGGTTCCGGTAAAAACGCTCACATCACGTCCCCGACGGGCAAGAGAGAGCGCCAGCCATCTCGTGTAAGTCTCGGTACCCCCGAATCTTTCGGGTGGGTAGCCATGAACGACGAGCAGGGCCTTCATGGGGAAATTGTATCCGAGCCGCCGTCCGGCTGCAAGGTTTGAACCGCTTTGCGCGCCCGGTTTGTCGCGCTGATAAGCTGCTCGCTCTGCAGGCCAAGGGCGGCGGCGCGCTCGAGATACTCGAGAGCTTCTGCGGGTTTCTCAATACGAAGCAACGTCAGGCCGGCGTTCAAAAAAGGATCGTTCCAAATAGGATTTTCCCTGGACGCTGCGATGAAACACTCGGCAGCGCCGGAAAAGTCTCCAAGGCGATAACGAACTTTCCCAAGCGCGTTCCAAGCTCTGGCACGCCGCACGGCGGTCGGGTCGCCGATAAGCACCGCCGATTCAAGATGCGGCCTCGCGGCGCGGTATTGTAATTCTCTGATCAGTTCCACCCCAAAGTCGTATCGCGTCCTGAACTTGTCGGGCGATACGCGCACGCTTTGCCGCCGCACGCCGATCTCGGTCTTCCAGACAAGTGAAGTCGAGACGTCAAACAGCGCAAAGCAAACCATAAGGACACCGCTTGCGGCCAATACCACTCTTTTTCCCCGGAAACCGGTTTCAGCTCGAGCGGGAACGAGCAGCGCGTATGCAACCAACGCTGCCAATCCCGCCGCAGGCATATAAACCCGGTGAAGAAATATCGTGTCTATAAACGGCACAATGCTGGATTCGGGCGCAAAGGTTATCGGGAGCCAAACGAGAAAAAATACCGCCGCTTTCGAGGCGCGCAGCCGCCACAACGCATAGCACCATACCACAGCCATACCTACCGCGCCCGCAATTACAGCCGGATCGAGCAAGCCGGTACGAATCGGCGCATGTTGCTCGAGCGCAATTCCGACCGGCCACATCAGTTGAAGCAGGTAGCGGGGAATAACCGTCATCTGGGTAAGGAAATATTCGAACGAGGTCGGTGTCGCGGATTCCGGCCCCAGGTAGATGAATTGCCGTAATCGCAAGGTGACGAATGATAGAGATGCTGCAAGCATCAATATCGCCGCGATGGCCCACCGGCGTTTGTCGGAGCTTATAAGCCCCATAGCTATGATCAGCGCCGGTGCGGCGATGCCGTTTTCCTTGCTCAACATAGCTGCGACGCTTGCCAGTAAAGCGGCAATAAGCCAATGTGCCCTCCCTTCACGCTCAAACTTCAGGTAGGCCGATATTGCGGCAATCGTCCAGATGGTCGCAAGAATTGTAGACCTTGCCGATATATAAAGAACCGACATGTTAATCGCAGGATTCAAAGCGAACCATGCCGCCGCAAGAGCCGCTGCTGTTTGATCGGTTTCGGTAAAGAGCCGGACAAGAAAAAACAACATCAAGGAAACAATAATATGTAACGCGACGTTCGTCATGTGAAATGCCTGGGCGCTATACCCGAAAACCTGTAAATTGGCCCAATTCAGAGCGTAGGTTAAATACCGGAAGTTGCTCGACTGCAATGCTTCCGGTAACGATTTCAGGAGGGAGTGATTTTCAAGAATTGAAGGATTATCGTCGAGAAGGAATACTCCCCCGCCTATTGCGTGCAGAGCAATCACAACGGCAAAAACCACCCCAAGGGTCAGGTATGGTGTTTTAGACTGCGGTATTTTCCCCGTTCCTTTCCGAAGGTTCGGCCTCGAGGATTGCGACGGTTTGAGCGAGGGATTTTATCTGGTCGGTCATTTTGGACATTCGCACTGAAAAGTGGAGATTCATAAGCGCCAGGAAGATAAAAGCGAATAAAAACACCGTTGTGGATGAACTGATGGCGCCTATGAGATGGGTAAGCCACAGTTGCAGATCGTACCAAGCAGCCAGCACTGCCACTCCGATACCAACGCCCAGCCACAATATGCTGAACTCCTCACGAAGCCTGCGCCTCCTGACCAGATCCACAATAACGATCAATAGCAGTGCCGCTACTAAAAGTGCGAACATTCTTTGCCTGGGTGTCATGGGTCACCTCCTCCTTCATTACGTCGCATTGCGACCACGAGAATCGCAAGAGTCATTTTTACTATATAATATAGCGGTTTTAAGCCGGAGTGCATGCTTTTACCGGCGGGAGGAGGCTTCATTACCACGCCCACCTCCTCGATGCGGAATCGTTCCCTGTGCAGCATGACTATCACATCCGCGTCCGGGAAATCGTCCGGATAGGCGCCGGAAGCCACCCGCTCGATCACTCGGTGGTTCATCGCCTGGAAACCGGTCGTCGGGTCGGCAATACGCCGTCCGGAAAATATTCGTATCAATAAAGAAAAAAACTTCATGCCCAACCTGCGCGAAAATGTGGCTTGCCATGAATCTTGCTTGAGGAACCTGCTTCCGAGCGCTAGATCGCAACGATCCTCGATGACGGGCTTCAGCAGCGCAGGTATATCGTGAGGATCGTGTTGTCCGTCCGCGTCAAGCTGAACGAGCGCTTCGATACCTTTGCTCACTGCCCACCGGTACCCGGCCTGCAACGCTCCGCCATACCCGATATTCACGGGCAACTTCAGCACCGTTGCGCCGGCGGATTGCGCCTCGTCCGCCGTCGAATCGGTAGACCCGTCGTCTACCACCGCCACTACGTCAACATACTCGGACGTTGCGCTAACTATCTGGGCAACCCGTTGCGATTCGTTGTAAGCAGGTATGATCGCAGCGGTTTTCATTATTCCGAAGTCTCCTCCCCGGAAACACGCGCCGGCTTGCCGTACAACTCGACGGTATCGGCGGCGATCTTCGGCCAGGCAAGGTTCTCGCGGATGAAAGCCTTTCCCCGCTCGACGCGCCCGGTCGATTCCTCGGGCCGATCAATCACCCCCTCGATTGCCTGCGCGAGCTTGTCCGGTTGACCGTAAGGGACTGTCTCCCCGATATTCGCCTCGCCTATGATCTCTCCGCAACCGCAATCGTCACTGACCACTACCGGCGTGCCGCATAGTATGGACTCGAATGGCACCAGACCGAATATTTCATACTCGGACGGATATACGGTCACATTGGCGTCCACGTAAGCCGCGCGTTTGCTCATGCCTCGCAGCAAACCGGTGAACAGCGTGATACCCGACATATCGAGATCCATGATCTCCCGCCTGACTTGCGGCAGGTATCCCATGTCATTGCCAGCAATAACCAGTCGTATCTTGCGGTTTTGCCTGATTATATTCAAGGCCCTTGCGAGATGTACGAGACCCTTTCGCGGCGTTATTTTACCCAGGTAAAGCACTATCGGGGAGTCGTCGAGGCTCCATTCGGCCCGAAACGCTCCCGCCCGTGGCAAATTGTCGAATGCCTCGACATCAAGGCCATTGGGAATTATGTGGATTTTATCACGAGTCACGCCTCGATCGGTGTATTGCTTGATCTCTTCGCGACAGACGGCTATAACGGCGTTTGCGGATCTTAGCACTTTATCCAACGCGATGGCGTCAAGTGCGCCCTTAATGGCGGCTTTGCGCTCAATTCGAGGGGCCGAGCCGTTAGCGGTGATGACATAAGGTATGCCTCGGGCGGCGGCGAACCTTGCCGCCGCGACTTCAAGTATATGGCGGTGGCCGTGGATATGAATGACGTTCGAGTCCGCCGCCAGTTCGTCAAGTGCTTTCCCCAATCCGAACGGCAGAAATAATTGATGGTCGTATGCATGGCGATTACTTAAATTTCGCAGGTATCTCACGCACATACGACCGTCTTCCATCGATACCGTCCGACCGCTCTCCGGGTGCCTGCTGCGAGCGTCCATAGCGTCCGTGGTTATCACGGCGACGTGATGTCCCATGCGTGCCTGCTCGCGGGCGAGCTCATAAGCGAGCCGGGGTATACCTCCGTATGCCCATGCGGGCACGAAGTAGGGCACTACGTGGGTGATATTAAGCTTCGGCATCTTTTCGAGGTGCCTTTCCGACAAGGATGGATGTAGCTATCGGCCCGCCGACGAGTGAAATGGCCACCAATATGATGCTGTCCAACACCGCTGCGCCCAACCCGCCGCTTACCGTGTGGCCCAATATTCCGGACATATACGCCAGCAAAGGTTCCCTTACCCCCACTCCCACCGGCGTGAAGTTCACCATAAGGCTGAAATATGCCGGCGGGGCCAGAAGAAACGCCTGCACGAAACCGATAGGTTGACCGAAAGCCCGAAACGCCACCCAGTACCGCGCCGCAAAACTTGCCAGAATGCACAACTCGACGCAGGCGAGCTTCAATAAATTTGACCGGTTTGATTTGAGAACGTTCCAACCTTCGAGCGCGCCGGACAAAACGGCGCCGATTCTGCCCGCGCGGATATTCAGGCGTGGAAATACGAGCATGCCGAGGGCTCCCGCCAGCACAAGCACGAACATTAGCGGTATTTCAGGCCCAAGCGGCGCCCCACGGGCAGACAAGTAAGCTGCACCGCCAAGTCCCGCAACGCTCAACGTTATCGTCGTTATGACGAACCCGCCGCCCAGAATTGCCAGGAATCGGTCGATGCTGAAATTCTTTACCCTGTAAAGGTAATACGCCACCCCCACCGTACCGCCCTTTATCGCGACGGCGTTGCCGTATCCTTGCATCAACGACAATCCCGTGCCTTCCGCTACGCTTACCTTCACCCCGAAAGGCGCCGTGAGGAACTTTATTCGCGCACCGATGAAAACGCGAGTCACAAGGTTAAATATCACCAGCAGCGCCAGATGAACGGGCTTTAAGGAAAGCATGCGGGTGAATTCCTCACGATGCGCCCCGAAATACCACAGGGCCGCCGCGGCGAGCAGGATATATATAATAACGGCCGCTATTCGTCTCGAAGCCCGGTCCTGGCCGGTGTCGTCGGTTTTTTCGTTGTCGTCCGCCATTTGATCCGGTTTACCACCTGCGTCCCGAGTATGAAAGTATACCTCGAACTTCCGAGCGAGCACTTCGCTCATCGTCGGTGTCCACTATCCAGAAATCGCCCATATCATTCAATTCCAGGTAAATCTTATTTAACAAACGGCATTCTTCGAGATCGGAGACACCTTTTCTACTGCAAATTACCTTTTCATTTGCGCGCAGCAAAAAGGCCGCGTCCGGCGTTGGAACAAGAGCGGCGAGACGCTCGATGAAATCCTCATCGCACGCACCGTCGTACAACAAAGCCACAAGCGAATCATAAACGTATCGATCGCATATCACGGCCATACCTCGATTGGACAGGAATCGTATTAGAAGGCCCGTCGTAATGCAATCGACCCGAAACGCCAGTTGTCTCCATAGTGATAAAACGGCTCCGGAATACCTTCTGCGAACACTTCCCATGCGCTCGGGCATAAGACCCGGAAAAAGGCTTTTCAGCATCCACCTCGCAACGGATATTATCGAAAACGGGTATATTCTTAGAATCCGCACGCGGTATCCTTGTCGTCGGAGTTCGTCGGCGGCCACAAGCGCGAGTGTGGTTTTCCCGGTACCGTCCATGCCGGAGAAAGTCACCACCGGCCCCTTGCGCCGTACGGCCTTGTCCTGTACCAGAACTTCGCTCACTTTTTATCGCCCGCCTCGATTTCAGGCGGCCATGGCGCGCATGCGCTCGTGGCGCGAAACAGCACCCACGGCGGCCTTTGATCCACCGGCTCGAAATACTTACCGGAGTTGAGAACCATGTTCACCGTCTGCGGCGTCCACATGAAATAGCCCCTCATGCGATAGCCGGGATCTAAATTAAGAAGTATCCATCGGCTCCGGTAGCGGCGCAATAGGTTACATACGCGACTCGAATCATACCCGGCGGTCGTCAGCGCAGAAGCATCTTCTTCGCGGCGAAGCTGATCCCTTGCAGCAATGGAATATTTCAGCCGACTCAAGACGTAAATATCCCGATATGCGGTTATTCGATAGCTGGAGAAGGGGTCGGACAGCACGGTTTCCCGCAGCGGGACGTGTTTCAGCAGGACGGCGAACTCTTCAGTATCCCATCGAACGCCCCGGATGCGGTGCGCATTGTCGTCGGATTGCCAGAACAGCCCCTGGGCGGGTCGATGCAGCATGATGAATATCGATTTGGCCATGGCGCCCCGGAAATAATCGGGGTTGACGGGAAACGCGCCGGACGCTACCGCCGCCGCCAGCCCGAGCGACACCAGCGCGACACCGGCCCATTTGCCGGCATGCCGCGCTATGGCCCATGCGCCCATGCCGACCGCCACGGCGGCGAACAGCGATGAAAACCTCAGCGCCCGCCTTAAGTAAGCCATGTGCAACAATCGGTCGAAAATCCATGATAGGTACGGATGAAACGCCAATACGGGTATAAGCAAAATGGCAAGCACTGCGAACAACGACGCCACATTACCTCGTCGGTATCGAACGATTAACCATGGCAATGCCAACAGCATCAGGAGCGTCCAGGGAAATAGTGTTATATCCGGCGCGGTATACGTGGCATGGAAAGGGTGCAACACATATAAGCTCTCAGTAATGAACCAGTTATAAGGCTTCAGCGTTTCGAACTCCTCCATGCGAGCGCCTCGGGTTTCAATGAAACGCAGGAGGACAAACGGTATTGTGGCAATCGCACCCGACAGCACCAGTACCACAGCGCGGCGTGATTTTTCGGTGAGATTGCGGGCGGACTCGATAAGCCGGGGCGTCCAAAGTACCAGCGGCATCCCCAAAAAAAAGATGAAGTCCCACCATAATTCGGGCTTTTTGCCGCCCTCGACCTCCGTCTCGAACGTTACATGCCACAAACCCCATACGACGGGAATTAAGAGCACCACCCAGCCTATTCGCGACGCCCATCGGGAAACCGGCCTGGCTTCGCTTCCGTCCGACACAACCCGCACCAAAGCACCGAGCGCCAAGGCCATGCCGCTCAACACTCCCCACAACGGATGCACCATCATCGTTCCCGCCAGAGTAAGCATGCATGCCGCCAGACGGCCCCTGCCTCCATTTTCGGAATATCGCCACCCCAGACTTATTACCGTCGGGAAAAAGATCAGCCACGCCGGGTCGGCGTTATAAAAGCTGCACCGCCCAAGCAGTATAAAACCCATTGCGATGAAGTGGTAAAGTGCGTAACAAACGGTTGCCGCCATACCCACCGCCCGGTCAAAGAGCGTTTTGGCAAGCGAATAAAAAGCCAAGATCGCCGCCGGTATGACCAAAACCCCCGACTTGATATAGAGGCTTATCGGGTCTACTCGAATGGCTGTCGATATGGCCGCCCACATAAGCGCCCAGACGTTGTAACTGTGTATTGGATCGTGGCTTTCGTTCGAGTACGCCAATGGGAAGTTATCCGCCACGCCGCGAGCTACGATACGGCAGATCATGGTGATGTAAGTGTAATAATCCCATTCTACGGCCCAGCCCCGGAAGCTGCCCAGAAGCAGTGATATAAACACGGTAAGAAACACCACGGCGGCGAAAATCCAACCCAAGGCACCGGCTTCTTTAAACCGGCCTTTTTCAAAGTGTCGGGCTTTCTTTCGGGCGAAAACGGCGCAGACAACGCCCACAGCGGCCATCGAAGGATATGCCGCACCGACGGGTGCGCGAAGAAAAAACATTATCATACCGACAAGCCCGAAACATGAAACGCCCAAAACAAGGGACAACGGATAAATTCCCCACGGATCGGAAGGTTCGTCGAAAATCACATTGGATAATAGGTACCCCGGCGCAATAATCATACCGAAAAAGACCAGAACCATCCCGACCGTCCCGCCGGGCCAATGCGAGGCTGTGGCCAATCCACCCGCGATAATAAACCCTACCGCGGCCCAAAATAGCGGCTTATTCTTCATTTCCCCAAATTCATCCGGGAACAAGGGGCTTAAGCCCCTTGTCTCGCAATTACCTTTTCGTAAAGCGACAGTGTGTTTTCCACCATGCTATCGACCGTAAATCGCGACGCCGTTAATTTGCCTTCGCGGACGAATTTTTCATGCAGCACATCATCGCCGGCGAGCCGGATGATCTTTCCGGCAAGATCCTCCGCGTCGTCCGGTAAGACGGTAAACCCATTTTTACCGTCGTCGATAAGCTCGACCGTACCTCCCGTTCTGCCTCCTATAACCGGCACCCCGGCCAGCATGGCCTCTAGAAAAACGATCCCAAAGCCCTCGATGAGCGAAGGCATAACAAACATACGCGGTTTCATGCACCTTATTTCATCATTCGGTCTACCTCCCCAAAACCGAACGTTTTCTGTCACCCCAAGCTTCATCGCAAGCTGCTCCATTTTATCGCGCCGCGCATCTTCTCCAACCACGTGCAGAAGCGCATTCGGGAGAGAGCTTCGCACGGTCGCCAGCGCGCGCAAAAGCTGCGGCAGGCCCTTGCGCTGGAAGTTGGCGCCGACAAAAAGGATCGACGGATCGCCTTCCAGGGCAATCGCCTCTCCATCGTTTATGTCATCAATACCGTAGCTTATAACCTCGATCCGTTCCGCCGGCAGCCGATACGCGGCGATGAGCACTCGCTTTACGTAGTCCGAGTTGGCGGCGACGCACTCGAGCTTGCGGTACGCGAAGGGATCGAGCAATCTGGTCGCACGCCAGTAAACCCACCTCGTGAGCCATTCGGCGTAGTACGGCTTGAGCGCGAAGGGATTCATCGGGCAGGCGGCGGGGTAATAATCGTTGACCGTACCGACCAGCGGCGCGATGTTTCGCGGCGTAAAAAGCGCTTCACGTGCGTCGGTAAAATGCACGAGATCAAAACGCTCCTCACGCGCCAGCATTTTCAACACAATACCGAATCGCCACGCGAGAGGCGGCCAGTAATTGACCTTTGCCTCCCAGCCTTTCATGGCGATCTCGAGCAATTTCGCGCCGGGCAAATCGCCGTGCATACCGGATGGACATACCGCAGTCACCTCGACACCCTTTTTCAATAGGCCCGCCACAAGGTTGGTGGCGTAAGTGCCGACGCCGCTCCAGCGTTTGCCAAGCTGCTGTGTGAATATGCAAACCTTCACGGCGCGCGCTCCGCATATACTTCCAGCACGTCGCCGAGCCGCGTTGCGCTCAGCAGTGTATTTACCCATGATCGGGCGGTCGCCAGACCCGGATATCGAGCCATCGTTTCCTTAACCCTGCTTATATTCCGCTGACGAGCGTCGAATCCGTAGTTTTTTCGCCCGACCGTTCCGGTAACTATGTCCAACGGGTTGATATCGACTGCGCGAAGCGCGACCATCTTCCCGCCCGAAAGGGCCACGAGCCTTCTGATAGTAGCCGGGCCGAACATGAAAAGATGTCGCGGTGGGCAAAGCGCTTCCCATCTCTTTCCCAGCAGTCTTCGGGACAGCGAGTCGTAATTCGGAGTATTCAGCACCAACAACCCTCCCGGCCTGAGTGTGCGCCACGCTTCTTTGAGCGCCGCGATTGGGTCATAAAGATGCTCGATGACGTCCCACATCGTTACAACGTCGAAAGAAGCTTCGTCGAAACCAGATTCCTCGAAAGGACCGCATCTCACTTCGCAACCTACCCTCTCGCGAGCTATACGGGCGGTGTGGTCGGCCAGTTCACAGCCGGCGACTTCCCATCCTCGACTTTTGGCGTAGTCGAGGAACTCGCCCGTCGAACAACCCACGTCAAGAATACGGTTGAGGTAACGATACTGATCGATGCGCCACATCCTCGGGCCGTATATTATTTCGCGCAATTCGGGGTTACCTTCCCACTTAGTGCGATGTTTCCCTGCGTGGTGTTTTTCGGCCCATTCATCGGCCACTTTCTTCAGGTTTTCGGGTGTCGGAGCGGGATTGGTGTGCACCAGACCGCAACGACTGCATCGGACGTAAGACGCTCCTTCCTTTTCGAACAATAAGCGGTTCTCCTTTTCACCGCAAAGGGGGCAATACTCGCGCTTTATGAAGTCCATATCAATCATCTCAATCGCCGCGTCTCCCGAGCAGCGTCCATGCTCCCAGAGCCACCGCCACCGACAAAATCACCAACAGTCTGAGAGCGAACGCCGCTGTAGCCGTAACCGTAATAGGCGCGCCCGCCGTGCTGCAAACGTATGCCCAGGTGACGTCGCGTACCCCTAACCCGCCGGGCACAAGGGATATAAGCCCTGCAACGAAACCCACACTCAACGCCGCAAGCGTAAGAAACGGTGGTACCAACTCGCCCGCCGCGCGTATCATGCAATAATAACTCGCAGCCGCCGCAGTCCATATCCCCGCCGTCGATATGAAGTTCAACGGCAAACGCGACGGGGCAAAGGCATCCTTAAGCACCTCGACCATGCGAGCGCCGAACCCCGATATTTTCGCGAATATCAACAACCCCACTCCGGCCGAAATCGCCGCAAGCACCGCGATCAGCAAGACCGCCGGATGAAGATCGCCCATGCCGGATTTGCTCCAGCCGACATAACCCGCGAACACCGCTGCCACCATGCCGGTGAACAGCAGGTCGAAAATCACTTCCCCGCCCGCGCCCGCCAGCGAGCGGCTTGCCGGCACACGCCGCCCTTTCATCAGCCCGACTTTGGCGCCGATGCCGATCCCCTGCACCATCGACGCATAGTTCAGCAGATAGCTCGCCAAAATCACCTCGAGCACCTGCGAGTATTTAAGCTCCCGCGCCGCTAAGGACCTGTAGCGAGCCGACGCTATCGAAAGATTGACGGCCCAAAACGCCAGAGAAGCCGCCACCCAGCCGGGAGACAGACGTAAAACAATATCCAGTAGCGTTTTCGGCCCGGCACGATGGATCAGGTACGCAAGGAGAACGATCACTATTATTAAGAGCGCGGGCCGCACATATTTCATGGATCGCTCGAATAAGCGCATCCCACCGGTTTGTTTTTCCGTGGTGGTTTCCGTCACTCTTGTTTCCCGCTCGACGCGCCGAATCGGCGCTTGAGTTCGTTCACCAGGTTTTTACCCAGCGCGCTGTAACTGAAACTCTCGCGATACAGCGCCAGCCCCCCGGCGGCTATTTTTTTTCTCAATTCGGCATCTTTGTGCAAGGTTACCACGGCCTCGGCCAGCGCTTCAGGGTCGCCGGGAGGCACAAGCCAGGCGTTCTCACCATGGGTGAGCGCTTCCCGCACCGCCGGAGTGTCGGCGGTTATTAGTGGCTTCCCCATGGCAAGTATATTAAACACTTTGCAAGGAATCACGCGCTGAGCTTTGGCTTCGGTTGAAAATATCCCGAGGCATATCTCCGAACGCGCGATGCGGTAGGAAAGATTTCGGTAATGCATCCATCCCGGCTCCCATTTAATATCGGCGTCGGTATCCTGTGCAAGAATTTTACATCGGTTCCATTCGGGACCGTTACCCACCAGGGAGAAACTAAAACCTTTATTTTTCCCTACTTTGGCTGCGGCTCGAACTATAATATCAACGCCGTGGAGAGGAAGAAAACTGCCGAAAAAGAGTACTTCGCCGGGATTCTCGGGCGGTTGGGATTCGTGACGATAAAAAAAATCCTCCTCAGCGCCCACGAAAACCCTTATAAATCGGTCACTTTCGATGCCCATGACATCCCGGTAATAGCGGATATGCTCCCTGGTGTCGAGCAACACTGCGTGAGCCGTCTTGCCGCCGATGCGGTCAAGAAACTTCGCGGTTTTCGCTCTCGCGGAGCTTGGATTCACCAGCTTGCGATCTTCAACCACCGCTTCGTATAGCGACAGGAAGGCGTCCAGCACCACCGGTTTCGAGCGAACGGCGGCCAGCAGTCGCGCGAGAAAAATATCCAGGTGACCCGGATATCCCACAATCACCAGATCGTGTTCAGGGGTGCGCCAAAGGTATTGACGGGTGAGGTATGTCCATGCTTTTATAAGCCTGAGAAGTGTTTTCGCTGTTACGAATATGCTCGTCACGACGCGCTCGCGACCGGCGTGATCTCCCCATGCATCACGGTGACATTTTATCACTTCCACCCCGGCGGCCTCGAGCGATTTCGCCACGACCGCGTTACGCGGGTACCCTTCTCCCGTCGAGTAGGTTCCGAAGTGCACTACTTTCATAATCAATCAAAGAATCTGTACCGGATGATGCACCACAGGGCCGTAAACCCGTCCGTCCAGTGGATTTTTTTGCCCTCTTCATAACTCCTGCCGTAATAAGAAATCGGCACCTCGTATATTCGAGCTTTCCTCCGGGCGAACTTGGCCGTCAGCTCCGGCTCGATTCCGAAACGTTCAGACCTTAATTTCATCCCCTCGAGCAAGTCGCTGCGAAAGCACTTGTAACAAGTCTCCATATCGGTAAGGTTGAGGTTGTTTAACATGTTACTGATCAACGTGAGGAACCTATTGCCCATATAATGCCAGAAAAACATCACCCGATGCGGCCCGCCGAGGAATCGCGAGCCGTAAACAACGTCCGCATGGCCATCGAATATGGGAGCGAGCAATCTTTCGTAATCTTTCGGGTCGTATTCGAGGTCCGCGTCCTGAATGATGATTACATCTCCTCCGGCCTGCTCGAATCCCGTTCTCAGCGCAGCGCCCTTGCCCTGGTTGTGCTCATGACGGAAGCTGCGTATCCCATCGATGGACAGCGCCACATCGAAAGATCCGTCGTCGCTGGCGTCATCCACGACGATTATTTCGAGGTCGCATTCGACGGGAGCGGCCTTTACTCGGCGGACGATCTCCTCGATGGTGTCCCGCTCATTGTAAAGGGGTATGACTACTGATACCAGCATCGCCTTCCTTCTTTTGGTAAACGTAAATTATTCGGTTCTTTTCGGTCGCCATATATACCGGTTTCCAGCCCAGACGGGTCGTATGACCTGCGGGCGCATTCGACGGATCGAGCAACGGCGCCAGTTGCGGCTGGAGGCCCATAAGTATGCTGTCGGCGATTATGTATTCAACATCCCACCGGCGGGCATATTCGAGCACTTTGTCGAGTGACTCGTCGGGAACCTGAATTCTTTCTCCTCCCGCGAAGTATGCAACATACGGCTCGCGAGTCATGACCTTGACGTACCGGCCTTGAGCGTGTCGCGTTATCCAGTCTCCGACGGTACGCTGCAACTTGACCCAATCCGCGTCGGGGTCCGGCCCGAATCGCACCGTTGCGAGCAGGCTTGCAGTCAATACCGCCGTTATGATGATACCCGATTTGCGGCCTCCTCGCTCGAAAATGTACGAACAACCGCACCCGGCCACTGCAGCGCCCAGCGGAACCAGCGGGATATAATAACGCGGGCTGGTGCCCGTCAGCGCTTGCAAAGCAATGGCGGGAATCCACCAACTGAAGAGGTATGCCGCCGCGCGGCCTTCTTCCCGACCACCCCAAAACGCTCCAGCCAGACCCAGACCCATGGCCACAGCAAGTAGCGGCGGGAACACCACTCCAAGATCGCGGTAAATGTCATCCAGGCTTGTGACGGCGTGCCGCAACAGATACCGCCAATGGCGCAACAACTCGAAGACCCCGATTCTGTCCGCCGTCTGCCTCCCCGCAAGCCGCCCCGTGGCCGGGTCTATCTTACCGTCTATAAGATGTCTTTCGGAACGATGCACGACGTTTTTGTAAGCAAGCCCCTGCTGGCCCGTCAATCGCCACACGCCCTGCTCGACGCGCAGGTAGATGATGTAAGGCGCTATCAGCATCGATACGCCGATGAGAAACAACCCCGTCGCTTTTATCGTTGTGCGTCGGGGTTTTACAGTCGCCAATGCCCACGCCGCAGGCACTATCGCCACGAAGACCCCTGCGACTCTCGTCAGGAAAGACAACCCCACCAGTACTCCGGATATGAACCATCGTTTAGTACCGTCTGTGTGCAACGCCGACCAGACCGCTAACACTCCCGCCGTCAGAAGCGCCGTATAAAGGCTTTCGGTCAGAGCAACGCCGCTGTAATGCACCAGTCCGGGATGCGCCGCCACTACAAGCGCCGACGCCAGGCCGGCGGTGTTGCCGAACAAACGTTTGGCTAAAATGCCCGCCAATACTATCGTGGCAACTCCCGAAATTACCGACACCAAACATCCGGCAATCTCAAGATTCCCGACGACGGCTCCAAAAACCGCCGTGACTGCGGAAAACAGCGGCTGGTAATATCCCGTTTCGCCGCCCATCGGCACATCGAGCCGCCCTTGTGCCATACGTCGCGCCAGAAGCAGATATAGGCCGCTGTCGGGGTGGTATATTTTCCACGGGCCGGTGAGCGCCCTCAGCGCGGCCCCGAATACCGCCACCAGCGTCAACACGCCCGGAAAAGAAAGAAGCCGGCTGTAGGGGCGATCCGTCATGGAGTCTCGTCCTCGACACGGTCAAAGCGCAAAAGACTTATCTGCTCAGCCACCAGCCCCAGCATAAACACTATCACACCCGTGCTCAGCATAAAGAGCGCTAGATTGGTAAACCGGTGCCACATGATGAATGTATAGAGGTAATAACCGACACCGCCGCCGAAAAAGAGAAGACTCACCGGCAAAAACACCCGCATCGGGGAAAACAAAGTCGCAATCCGTAACAGTATTCCCACAAACCGCAAGCCGTCGCGTATCGGCCGGATCTTGCTCCGGCCGGACCTCGTATCGAATGTCATCGGCACGAAATCGACACTGTACCCGGCGCGAATCATGGACAGTGTTATGGTCGTCGGGTACGAGAAAGTGTTTGGGAGCAAATGTAAGAATCCCCTCGCCACCTTGCGCCTGACGGCTCGAAAACCGCTGGTAAGGTCGGGTATACGCCTGCTCGCGATATAGCTTGCGAAAATGTTGAGTGCTTTGTTATATGCGCCTCTGCCGAAAGTTTGAGCGGATTCGGAAGTACGCGCCCCGACGATCATGTCGTACTCGTCGAGCCGTTCGACCAGGTTCGGGATGTCTTCCGGCCTGTGCTGCCCGTCGCCGTCCATCATCACGACGTATTCCCGGCGGGCGTTCCGGATGCCGGTTTTCACGGCGGCGCCGTTACCCTTGTTGTACGGATGACGAATTACGCGTGCGTCGCTGTCGCGCAGCAGGTCGGCGGTTTTGTCCGTCGAACCGTCGTCAACAACGATGACTTCCGCTTGGGGACCTACCACATTGCGCACACGGCGCAGCAAGTCAGCGATATTTTCCTGCTCGTTGTAAACGGGTATCACCACGCTTAACTTGCCCGCCTCGAAAATGCTCGATGTTTGTTCAGCCGAATCGTTCGTCACGCTCTTGTTTTCCTCATCCATCCGATAAGCTCCAGTCCTCTTCGCATCATTCCTGCGGCGCCCCGGATGCCTCCCGCGCGCCATAGCCTTGAAATTATGTAACCGGGCCTGCCGTAGAAGTTTCGATGCGCCACGTAAAGCGCCTTTCGCAACTTTTCGGGAGTCCAGTATCCATCGAGCACCGCCGGCCGTGCGAGGTCGGCGTCGAACGGGTTGGTCGCATCAACTTGCGCGTACCAGCCTTCCCGATGAGCAATGCTCCACAGAGGCGTTCCTTCGAGTGGGGAGAGCACGCTGAATTGCGCCCAATCGACTCCCCACCGGGCCGCGAAACGCGAAGTTTTTTCGACGTCTTCGATATGCTCCCCCGGTATGCCCACGAGAAAATAGCCCAACACTTCCATTCGGGCCGCTCGGGTCATCGCCACGGCGCGCGCGGCGTCATGGGCTGTCGTTCCTTTTTGTAAAAACCGCAGACCGTTGTTATTGACGGTTTCGATGCCGTAGCTCACGATGCGACACCCGGCGCGGCGCATCCATTCGAGCATTCCAAGATCGACGTTGTCCGCGCGAGCTTCGCATTTCCATTGAAAACGCAATCCCTTATCGACGATCCGGCGGCATATATCGATCACTCGATCACGGTCGATTGTGAAAAGGTCGTCGTAGATTATAACGGAGTGAACACCTGCGCCGCAAACTATTTCCTCGAGCTCCTCGATTACCCGGTCGGCGGAATGCAGCCGTGGTTTCGAGCCGAATACGCTCTTGTCGCAGAAGACACAAGCGTGCGGACAGCCTCGGCTGGTAAATATCGTCGATGCCGGGCCGGGGCCGAGCGGTGGGTATGTGTAAAGGCGGTGGTCTAACAATCGGCGTGCGGGAACAGACGCATCGTCGAGGTTTTCGATAAGACATCGAGAAGGCCCGGCGCCGGCAGGAGTCACCACCCCGGGGATGTCTGCAAGGTCTTTGCACGCCTCGATGGCTTCCAGAAGCTCGACAAAAGTGATTTCTCCTTCCCCCACGACGGCGACGTCCGCCTCGATGTCCTTTTCGGCCTCGAAGAAAGAATCTCCACGCATAGTGGCGTGCGGGCCGCCGATTACGACGAATTTGCCGGCATTCTTCAGGATGCCCGCCGCGCGGCACGTAACATCCCATATCGGCGTCATACCGGTCAACGCGGCGATATCCGCTTTCGATTCCGTAACTTTTCGCTCGAATTCGGCCCACCCGATCCCCTGGGCCGGCGCATCGAGCAACTCGGCCTCGAAACCGGCGGCCTCGACCGCACCCGCAAGATACAACAACCCCAACGGCGGCGCCGTAAACGACGGCAACCGCTCATCACGAGCAGGCGCTACTGCAAAAAGTACCTTCATCCCAGTCTGTCATAGTATAACAGGCTTGGGGGAGTGGCAAGAGAAAAAGAAAAAACACTTGGGGGAAAGACTTGGCCGGATACCAAGGTGAATTACCCTCCGCACCGTTGGGGTGACAATACTTGCTTCCGAAAGGCGCGGCGACCTCCGGGTCTGTGGCACTCAGCCAACTCAAATGGAAAAATTATATTCAGATGTTTGGTGGAGGTTCTAACATTAAAGAATAAACTCTTAATCCTTCGACCCCTCGAATCCTTAAACCCTATATTCAACTGCTTACAAACTTGCAGAGTAGTTTGCCGAGTGAAATTTCGTCATTATTATTCAAAACAGTCGAGCGGATTGTTTTGCCGTTAACCTTCACCCTGGACATCCGGCCCCGATCGGTTATTTCCCATAAAATTCCACCCTTATGCCTGATAATTGCATGTTGTTTTTTTATCCAAATTCCGCTGACCTTCAAATCGGCGTTTTTGCCTTTACCGATCACAAATTCGTCCTTCTCAATTTCCCACTTGTCGCCGTCCGGAAAAATGAGCTTCGCTTTAATCGGTTTTGGCTCGGGGAGGGGCGTTTCTTCGTAAGGCGATACCGCTTCTTCTTTCGGCGGTTCAGGGCTGGGGGCCTGCGGTTGCGGCTGCGGTTCGGGCTGAGGCGGGGGTGGGGAAGAAGGCGGTGCAGCTTCAGGAGCGGGTTCCGGCGGAGGAGATGCGGGCTCGGTGGCCTCCGGAGACGTTTCGGAAGGAGTGGCTGCCGGAGGCGTCACGGCCCTTTCCTTCTTTTCCCGATGCGCCCTCTGCGCCCACTGTTTAAGTTTCTGCTTATGTTCCTCTTCGCTGACCATGAAGGTGGAATCCATACGCCATGCATCCATGGTCATTTTGCCGCCGGCGGCTTCCATCTCCGGCTGAGCCTTATGCGCAAGCTCGAATATCAGTTTGTGCTTTGATATTTGCACCGTATCGCCGGGATATAACGGACTTCGTTTAAGTGGAAGGTTGTTTACCATTATGCCGTTGGCGCTGTCCTGATCCTCGACATGACACTGGTCGTTTTCTTCGATGACGATCTTTGCGTGCAATCGACTGGCTCCGATATTGTCGATAACGATGTCGTTCTCCGCCAGCCGTCCGATACACGTGACGCGTTTTGTCAGAGCGTAAGTGCCCACGGCACGACCGTCGAGTTCCACTCTGACCGCGTACTTCCCTTCCCAGGGAGCTTTTTCTTCTTTCACCTTCTGGGCGGGCTCAACCTGCGCACGGGCTCGGGGCGCCTCTTCGGCCTCGCGTCCGACATCCTCCGATGTCAAACCCGCAAGTAATCGCTGGGCCGTCTCGAAAACCAGTACGTGTTTACCTATTGTAATCTCATCACCGGGATAAAGAGGACTCCCTTTTACTATGACGCCGTTTACTCGAGTGCCGTTGGCGCTGCCCATGTCCTCGACGACAAAATGCCCTTCACGATAGAAAATTCTCGCATGCTGCTGGCTGACGGCAGGATCGTCGAGTGTAATGTCGTTATCGGCGTTTCGGCCTACGGTTATATCTTCTTCACCGAGACCTTTGACACCCACAAGATCCCCGACGAAAGTTATCTTTAAACCGTACTCACAGCTCTCCAGTTCGGATTGAAAATCCTTAACGTGCACGGTTTCCGAGACTGGTGAAGGAGGTGGTGGCGCCGGTTTTGGCGAAGCGGCCTCGGCCGGCGGCTCCGGCATCTGCGGCGGAGTGACGCCCGTGAATATTGTCCTGTCGCCCATCCACAGGTTGGACGTCCGGTCTTCTTCGGATTTAAAGAATCCCGCAACGCCGCGCTTCGCAATTTGGAAAACCAGCTTGTGCTTCCCAAGCTGTATTTCGTCACCGTCATAAACGGGACTACGATTAATTCGGACACCGTTAATATACGTGCCGTTGGCGCTGCCCATGTCCTCGACGAAAAATTGCCCGTTTTCATCCTGGGTAATGCGGCAATGTTGGCGGCTTACTCCAAGATTGTTGATCACCACGTCATTACCGGGCAGCCTGCCGGCGGTGTTAACCGGCTTGTCAAGACGAACCGTCTCGAGTATCCGATCCTGGAATATGACCTGAACGATAGCCTCGGCCATTACTTTCACCCCTTTTTCAGGGTAACCAATGGAAAAAACAATGTAAAGCGGCTGACGGGGCCTGCGGCATAAAAGGGGTTGTCCGGTCTCCCGGCGGGCTGGATCGAAAACTTTCGGAAACACCGATGCGCTCGGTTATTCGCTAAAAAACCCGCTTTGATGTCGCAAACCATCGCGGAAATATACAAACTGATTAAGGAGTAGGCGGTATAGGTACCACTACCTCCGCTCTTTCTTTTCCATTTACGTCAAGGGCAACGACACGCATGTTTTGCCGCTCCATAATTACACGCAGGTAATGGTAAAAAGCCCCCTTGTGTTTTCCATAAAGCGGCGCACCGCCTCCGGCTGAGACAAATTGGTGCAAACCGTCGTCCACCAAATGATCGTACCTGTGCTCGTGTCCTACGAAAACCGCAAGAACTTTCGCAGCGTGTAACTCGGCAAGCACTTCTTTCGCATTTCGAAGTGTGTCGGGATGCCTATAAGTCTTTCTGGTCATCAGGGGGTGGTGAATAAAAGCGAAAATCGCACGGACCTTGGGCCTCATCTCCTTAAGGGTATTTTTCAGCCATTTCATCTGCTTGAGATCGACTTTGGATACGTTGCCGGGCATGTATGCGTTGAGAACGACAAATCCGGTATTTCGATATGTAAATCC